>DAOWAK010000179.1 GCA_030634605.1 Sedimentisphaerales bacterium | reverse complement strand
TGAATGAAAGAAAATTTAATCAGCCTTCGGTGGACGAGGGCGGATGCAGGATTGACGGGAGGGGTAAGGGGGTTTTATAATGGGGAGCAAATAAAGCTTATCTGAAACAGTTTGAAGTTTTTTATTCACAGGATATCGTTATGACAATAAATGAAAGTTCGTATAATTCGGAACAAGAACTCCAGGATTGGACATTTGCCAATATTCACTCCTTTCTGCCGGGAAGTTATTTATCCAAAGGTTTTCAGGTTACAACGAATTCCGGCAAAAATGGTGTGCCGGATGGTTTTGCCTTTGATTTTGCCAATCGGGAATGGTATTTGATTGAGTGTGAATTGCTAAAGCATGGCGTTTGGCCACATATTGCAGAGCAAATTACGCGATTTGTGGTTGCCTTAAAGAATCCTGAGAGCATCAAGAAAATCCGAGACCGATTATTTGAAAAAATACTTAAAGATAACAAAGCCGATGAAACGGCTGAACAATTAAACACCACCAAAGAACGACTTCATCGACAAATCGAATTGTTCCTTGAAAGTGTTCCGCCAACGCTGGTTGTCTTTATCGATGACACAAATCGAGATTTAAACGATATGATGCAGGCTTTGGATGTGCCGTCCAAAGTATTTAGAATTAAAAAATTCATGGTAAATGATAAACCAGAGTATTATTCGCCAGACAAAAATGAACCAGCTTTGGAAACAGAGCCCTCTGAAAAAGGTCCAAAAGATGAATATAACATTATTGAAATATTAGGAGGCGGAAAGATTGAGTCAACCGCCGGGAGATTCAAATGCTATAAATTGGATGAAGGATCGGTTATTTATGTCAAAAAGTCTAAATACTATGACACAAATGATTACTATTGGTATGCCATGACACCGAAAAGTCTTAAATATATTGAAGAATACAATGTGTCATATGTTGTATTTGTTATGGGGGAATTTGGATTTATCAAAGTGCCGATATCGATTGTAAAAGAATTCCTGAAAAATACAGGTGATACAAAAAACTCCGATGGCAGTGTTAAACATTACCATTTATTAATTTCACATGGTCCAGAACCCGAACTGTATTGGTCTAATGAACGACCTAAATTCTCTCTTGGGGAATATTTTCAGCCTTTTGAATGATACTCTTAATAGAGGATAATCTAATTAAGAAACAGCGTAATTATTGTTATACGCCGTGTTAAGGGAAAGGATGAAAGGATGCGGGATTGGAGCGAGTTGTTCGGCAGGAGTTGAATAAGCGATTTGAGAATGGGACGGGGAAAGTTTTTTAAGGTGCTGGGTTGTGGCGGGTGAAGTGGTGAAATTGTATCGCTGGGCGATGGATTGTTAAATAGATGAACGGCGGGCTTGGCAGGTAAGGGATCGTCAAATTCTTTCGCCCCGTTGGGGCTTTTAAGTTAATGGGGATTTACTCCGGGGGCTCACGCCCCCGGCTATGCGCTGTTGCGCCCCTTCGGGGCTAATGGCGGGCGTTTCCCGATCACTGTGCTATGCGGTGTGTATGACAAGAATGCCGGCGAGACGCCGGTGGTACAGTATCCCCGCGTTACCACGCGGGGCTGAATATTAGGGTAATGGTCGTACAAGGGGGACGTAGGGTCGAGATTGCCGCGTCGCCTGCGGCTCCTCGCAATGACGTCGCGGGATGTGTTGGTTGGTGGAGGAACGGCGGTCAGCATGGGCTGAAGCCCATCCTACAGGACTGACCCCTTTATATCTTTGGGGATTTTGTTGAATGATGTCTGGCTTTGCGGGAAAAAGGTGACGGTTGAAGTGTTAAGCGGCAATAAAACGGCAAGGATGTTTTATGCATCAATGGGATTCAATGAATATTGTATAGAACTGGAATTAATATCTGACGAGAGAGATGGAGAATAAGCGGATGGAGGAAAGCAGTCAGAATGGCGGGCACGGCCCGCCCTACGCTCCGCCCGGACTACGCCTGCTGTTTTCAACAAAAATCCACGGTGGAGCAGGGGATAATTTTATTTGGAGTGGACTGGTAAAGTCGGGGGGGATGTGGTATAGTCGGCGGGGTCGGACGTTGTTCTTTCTGGAATAAATGACTATCAGCTCTAGGGGAATCGGTTAAAGTGGTCGAAACGGCTGTTGGTAGTGGTTTTTTGGCGGTTGGTAAGAAGGAGATAATGTGATGCAAGATCCAAATGAGATGGAGTTTTTGATACGGGAGTTTGTCAGGCGGTATGGGGGTAAGATAGCATGGGCAGTGCCGTTGGTGCTGGTGATAGCGCTGCTGAGTTCGGTGTTTTATTCGGTGGAGGCGGACAGCGAAGGGGTGGTCCTACGGCTGGGCAGTCACAACCGGACGTCGGAGCGTGGAGTGCTTGGTAAGTTGCCGTGGCCTCTGGAGAAGGTATATGAGGTGCCAGTGCAGCGGGTGCAATCGCTGGAGTTTGGGTTCAGTACGGTTCAGCCGGGGCGGGTGACGCGGTATGCGGCGACCACGAAAGAACAGGAAAAGGTAGCGTTGATGCTGACGGGTGATTTGAATCTGGCACATGTGGAATGGATTGTGCAGTATCGGATCAAAAACGCGAAAGATTATCTGTTTAAGATTGGCGGACATCCGGAGGCGGCCGAGGCGATTAACGATACGATTCGCAGTGCATCGGAAGCGGTGATGCGGAAATTAATCGGTGACGTGAGTGTGGATGAAGTGATAACGATCGGGCGTGATAAGATAGCTATGGATGCGAAGGTGGCGACTCAGGAGATGCTGGATTCGTTTGAGACGGGGGTGGAGATTGTTACGGTGAAGTTGCAGTCGGCGACGCCGCCGGAAGCGGTTAAAGACGCGTTTGACGAGGTGAACCGGGCGCGGCAGAACAAGGAACGGGTGATCAATGAGGCGGAGGGTGAGAAAAACCGGGTGATACCGGCGGCTCGAGGTAAGCGGGACCAGTCGATTTTAGAGGCGGAAGGATATAAGGACAAGCAGGTAAAAACGGCGACGGGGCAGGTGAACGCGTTTTTGGCGCAGTTGGAGGAATATGATAAGTCGCCGGAGGTGACGCGGACGCGGCTGTATCTGGAGACGATGGAGGAAATTATGGCGGGGGTGGATGATAAGATCGTGATTGATGAATCGGTGCGGGGGTTGTTGCCGTTTCTGGATTTGAGTTCGGCGCCGCAGCCGACGGTTCGGGGCCAAGGAGGTGCCAAATGAGAAAGTTAGTGATATTAATTCCGTTAGTGGTGATTCTTTTGATCGTGGGTTTGGCGAGTGTGTATGTGGTTCAGGAAGGTGAGCAGGCAGTTATTACGCAGTTCGGTAAGCCGGTGCGGGAAGTGAGAGATGCGGGGCTTAATTTTAAGACTCCGTTCATTCAGAAGGTACATCGGATGGAGAAGCGGCTGCTGCCGTGGGATGGTGATCCGGAGAATATGCAGACGCGGGACAAAAAGCGGATATTTATTGATGTGTGGGCACGATGGCAGATTTCGGAGCCGATGAAGTTTTTTCAAGCGGTGCGAACGGAACGGGGTGGGTATAAGATTCTGGATGATCTGGTGGATTCGGCGGTGCGAGATGTGGTGGCGCGTTATAATCTGATCCAGGTGGTCAGAAGTACCGACGATGAGTTGTTCTATGAAAGTGAGGAACTGGATAAGGATAAGGAGGAGGAGAAGGATAAGGAGAAGTATCTGGATAAGGATAAAGAGAAGAAGAAGGGGCAGCGGGCGAATATGGAAAAGGAGATTCTGGAAGCGGCCGGTACGGAACTGGAGGCGCGCTATGGGATGAAACTGACGGTGGTGCACATCAAGCGGATCAATTATATCGAATCGGTTCGTCGGACGGTTTACGACCGGATGAAATCGGAGCGGTTGCGGATCGCGCAGCTGTTTGAGTCGGAAGCGGAAGAAGAGAAGAACAAGATTATGGGGCAGACCCGCAAAGAGCTGGACCGGATTGAAGGTGAGATGGAGCAGAAGACGGCGGAAATTCGCGGTGGGGCGGACGCGGAGGTGATTCGGATAGCGGCGGAGGGTTATTCGCAGTCGCCGGAATTTTATGAATTTTTGCGGTCGCTGAAGGCGTACAAAAAAGCCTTGCTGAATAACACCCGGTGGATTATGTCAACAGACAATCCGTTTTTGAAGCAGTTAAATGCGGGGCAGGGTCAGGGCTGTCAGATTCCCGATCAGGTCGAGGACACGC
>DAOWAK010000151.1 GCA_030634605.1 Sedimentisphaerales bacterium | reverse complement strand
GAAAGAATCTATAACGATGCGGCAGTGCGATTATCCGCCGGTGAGTTAAGCACCGTTCAGGATATTTTACAATTGCTACAACAGGTATATCCTCAAGATAGAGTTTTCCAGGCAGCCTTTGCCGACAAGGAATTGCGCACCAGCAGCAGTCGTAACAAGAAAATTGTACGATATATCCTTTTTGAACTTGAAAAACGATTATCCGACGAGAGCTATGACTTCGATAGCGATAAGTACGATATAGAACATGTTCTACCAGAAAACCCAGGACCTGATTGGCCTGATTATGATGAGCATCAAGATGATAAATTCATCTATCGGCTGGGGAATATGACACTATTAAAAAAGAACGACAATAGAGAATTGGGTAATTCAGGCTATGCAGCAAAAAAAGACATCTATGAAAATGCCCACTTTGAGATAACTTCCCGAATTGCCGAAAATTATGATCAATGGAATACCACCAGAATTGGTTCACGTCAACAATGGATGGCAACCCAAGCTATAAGTATCTGGCGAATAAGCTTTAACTGATGAACTTAAATTTAGCGATGATCAGGAATATGAGTAGTGGAAAACCCCGCATCAAACGCAGGGCTAAATATGGCAGGCGGTTAGTTTTTGGGCAGAGCGGTTTTATCCCCTCCTGGCGGAGGGATTTTTTTGGCGGATTTTTTTTGATGAAAATTTATAATGCCTATTCGTAGAACAATTAAGAAGATTGAGCGATTTATTGTTTATCGCATTTTACATGCGAATGAATCTCCGCATCGCTTGGCAATGAGTATCGGGTTGGGTTTATTTATTGCGTGGACGCCTACGATTGGTGTTCAGATGATTTTGGCATTTGCCTTGGCGGCGCTGTTTCGGGCGAACACGCGTATCGGTCCGGCGTTGGTGTGGGTATCCAACCCTCTTACGCTGGTGCCGATCTATCTGCCCAATTACTGGCTGGGCCATAATCTGTTGCGGATGTTTTCGGACCGGCCGCCGCCGAACTACGCCCAGATTAAAAGCCTTATCGAATCATTCAGCAGCCCGGGTAATGTGCTGGTTAATTTTTTAAATCCGTCATTCTGGAATGAAACATTTCAGTTTCTATTCAATGTATCTGTCGAGCTGTGGCTGGGCAGCGTTATCATCGGTTTGCTGGTTGGGGGCTTTGCTTATCTGGTCAGCTACAAAATGATTTACTGGTATCGGACGAACCATCCCAACGCGCGTTTGCTTCTGGAACTGGTTCGCCGCCACAAAAAGGAAAAGGATGAGGAGCAACCCTAACCAATCGGACAACCAGTTACAAGAAAAGCCTTCTGTCGGATCATTGCAATACAGCCATCCGCTGGAGCAATGGTTGGCTAAGGACTGGGTGCTTTATCTGCTGCGCTGGCTTACGGCGGATCGGACGGGCACGGCTGAGCCGCACCTTTATCGGGCGCTGCAGAGTTACGCGGACCCGGATGCGCCGGCTCATGAAAAACTGCTTTACTGGCCGATCCACCTGGCGATCAACAAGATGCGCGGTTCGCTTAGTCCTGAGCAGTTGCGTAAGAAGCTGGCTGGGCATCCTCCTACGGTTCGGGGGATTTTGGCGACGAGTCGCAGTGTGGCCCGTTATGGTTTGACGATTCCGCAACGCTGGATTAATCCGCTTTTTGTGGTGTGGAATTTTACCAACCAGTGCAACCTGAGTTGTAAGCACTGTTATCAGAGTTCCGGGGCGGGAAAACCCGACGGTGAACTGACACTGAAGAAAAAGCTCGATCTGATCGATTATTTCGGCAAGGAATATATTGCGATGGTGGCTTTTGCCGGCGGGGAGCCAACTTTGAGTCCTGATCTGGAACCGGCGCTGGAGCGTTGTCAGGAATATGGAATTCACACCACCATTGCTACGCACGGGGGCACCCTGACGATGGAACGGTGTCGAAAACTGGCGGATTGCGGTCTTAAATACGTTGAGGTTTCGCTGGATTCTATCGATCCGGACCGTCATGATCGTTTTCGGGGGATGCCGGGTACGTGGCAGCGTTCGGTGCGGGGGATTAAAAATGTCATTGCTACCGAGGGGCTCCGCGCCGGCCTTGCGATGTGTGTTACTCGTGATAATTATCACGAGGTGGAGGATATGTTGAATTTTGCGGTGGAGTTGGGCGTCAGTTGCTTTGCTCATTTCAACTTTATTCCGGTGGGGCGGGGCAGAGAGTTGATCGATCAGGACATTACCCCCCAACAAAGGGAAGAGTTGTTGTTGCTGTTGCGGGACTGGATGAACAGCGGGAAGATCGGGGTTATCAGTACGGCTCCTCAGATGGGGCGAATTTGTTTGAGTCAATCGGATGTCGAGGGGATGATGTCCTGTTCGCACGCGGGTAACGCTTCGGGAAGCAAGGCGCGGGTGGTGGCGAAATACCTGGGCGGCTGCGGAGCGGGGCGAACGTACGTTTGTCTGCAGCCTAACGGCGACGTTACGCCCTGTGTTTACATGCCGAATCGAACGATGGGTAACGTTCGCGAAAAAAATCTTACGGAGATTTTTCAGGAAAGTCCGTGGTGGGACCTTTTCTGTAATCGTGAAGAGCGGGAAGATAACTGTTCGGTGTGTGATTATCGTAATTACTGCGGCGGGTGTCGGGCACGGGCGGATGCTTATTACAACCGGCTGGATCACAATGATCCCGGCTGCATCCACAACCTGCGGCAATGGCAGAATCTTACGCGGGGTAATGCGGGCAGTCGCGAAAACGGTGAGAAGGGTAAAGAGCTTAGAGCGGTCGAGCCGCAACCAAGGTGAAACCGCCGATGCACGCGGATTTTAAGACAACCACAAAAAACACAGAAAAAAATTTACTGTGAAGAAATTGTTGGGGATGAAGTTTTCCAAGACTGGATGCCCGATCAAGTTGGGCCTGCCGCGACCAGCCCGTCTTGGCGGACGGACGCGGGCACGGCGGGCACGACAAGTCTAATCGGTCAGCTTGAGTTATACCAATATTACAAAAATCTGCTGTAAAAGCCCGGTCAGGAATTGCCGAAACTTACCGGTGCTTTGATATAATTAACTGTTATACAACAACTTAGAGTAGATTGTCGAAATTTTGTTAAAATTAATCCCTTTTGTAGAAAGCGGGGACGAAGAGGCAGAGGATGACCATGATTTCCAGTCGGCCCAGGACCATGAGCAGGGTGAGCAGGAGTTTGGCGGGTGCGGAGAAGAAAGCGTAGTTGGCGGAGGCGCCGACCATGTTTAGGCCGGGGCCGATGTTGTTGAGGGTGGCGGCGACGGCGGAGAAAGCGGTTTCGAGATCGAGTCGGTTTTCGGGTGGTGTCTGTGAATCGTTGTGGACGACCATGAGCAGGCCGGTGGAGAGCATGAAGATGACCAGGACGATACCGACGTAGGCGCAGACGCTGCGGCGAAGGTTATCGTCGATGGTGTGGCCACCGACTTTGAGGGGTCGGACGACGTTTGGCCGGAAGGTGCGTTCGATTTCGAGCAGAGCGACACGGATGAAGAGCATGATGCGGATGACCTTGATGCCGCCGCCGGTAGAGCCGGCTGAGCCGCCAACGAACATGAGGACGATGAGGAGCCAGCGGGAGAAATTTGGCCAGAGATTGAAATCGGTGGTGCCGTAGCCGGTGGTGGTCATGATGGAGACGGCCTGGAAGGAGGCGTCGCGGATGGCTTTGCCGGCGGAGTAATCATCAGGGCGGTGGAGGATGAGGTCGCCGGCAAAGAGCAGGGTAGCCAGGACCAGCAGCAACAGGTAAACGCGAAGTTCTTTGTTTTTGAAGACGGATTTCCAGCGGCCGTGGAGCATTGCGGCGTGGAGGTTGAAGTTTATTCCGGCGAGGATCATGAAGATGATGATGGTGATTTCGATGCCGATATTGTGATAGAAGCCGATGGAGGCGTTGCGGGTGCTGAAGCCGCCGGTGGCCATGGTGCCAAAGGTGTGGCAGAGTGATTCGAAGAGGTCCATGCCCTGGGCGAGCAGGCAGATGATTTCGGCGAGGGAGATGCCGATGTAGATTTTCCAGAGCAGCAGGGCGGTGGAGCGGATGCGGGGGCGGAGTGATTCGGCGAGGGGGCCGGGCACTTCGGAGCTGAAGAGGAATTTGGCGCCGGGTCCGGTGCCGCCGAGTACGGCGACGAAGAGGACGACGATGCCCATGCCGCCGAGCCAGTGGGTGAAACTGCGCCAGAAGAGGATGGCGCGGGGTAGTTCTTCGGGAGCGGTGAAGATGCTGGCGCCGGTGGTGGTGAAACCGCTGAGACTTTCGAAGATGGCTGAGCAGATGATGTCGGGGTAAGTATGGTACTGGCTGGTAAGGACGCCGGAGAAGATGAAAGGCAGGGCACCGAGCAATCCGCAGAGGAACCAGCCGAAGCCGACGACGGCGATGGCTTCTTTGCGGAGTAGTTGGCTGGGTGAGTGTCGGCCCAGGGCGATAAAGATCAGGCCGATAGCGAAGCTTATGGCGACGGAGAGCAGAAAAGCGTTGATGATTTTGTCGGAGCCGGG
>DAOWAK010000078.1 GCA_030634605.1 Sedimentisphaerales bacterium | reverse complement strand
CTTGCACGCCGACGGCGCAAACCTCAATGCGTCCAGCAGTTTCCGGTAAGTATCCGCGTCGATAGGCCGATCTTCGTAATACCTGACGCTCCGTCTTATTCGAATTGTCTGATGGACATCCATAATCTATTCCTTTAAAAATATTCCAAATTTTAAGCTTCAGAAGCTGAGTTCATGGTTCATGGGGACCGAATATGCCAGGGCGGGATGGAGAAAATAAATAAACAGTTGGTTGACGGTTTTGTTCAGAATTTCCTGCACCGCTCTCTGGTACAGTTTCATCTGGAGGTGATACTGCCGGGCGCGTAGGGGGCACTGCTCGGGGCTGAGACGGTCGGTCTTGAAATCTATTATTGTGATCCCGGCTTCGCTTTCGTAAAAGGCGTCAATTATTCCCCGGACCAGTACACGTTCCTGGACGGCAGGTTCATTTCCGGCAGACTTATTGGATTGTGGCTGACTATTTAGGTAGTCAGTCGGCAGGGCCAGGGTGAAAGGCCATTCACGTTGCAGACTGCCCCGCCGGGCGAACATTTCCTGGCCCAACGCGGATTCAAAGAACTCCGCTATCCGGTCGGTTTTAATCCAGCGGGCCTGCTGTTCGGTAAAAAAGCCTTCCTTTTGCAGACTAAGTAATTGACGAGCAATTTCCGATTGGCTAACCGGACTAGAAAAGTCCAGCATCTGCAGCAGCAGGTGGGTCAAAGTGCCGATTTCCGTCGCCGAAGGCGTTTGTGCCTGATCACTGAGAAATCGAGGCTTGAGGTCGAAAGGTTTTTGGATTTGGCAACTGTCCGCGGGAATCCGCATAACACCAGGATCTGGTTGGAAATCCGGATCCTGCTGAAAATCAAAACGGCGTTTGAGTTCGGAAACACTGGTCCGGGCCGGCAGATTAGTCAGGTTCTGGTGGGGATACTGCCACTTGATCCGATCGATGACCTTCTGGAGTTCAGGGGTGATTTTCGACCGATCTTTTTTGGTAAGGCTGTCTGTTGAAAAGTCGGATGATGACTTTCTTCTTTTAGCGGGCAGAGTGTTTTGCAGTATTTCAGCTAACTCTGAACCAGAATAACTCACCACCGCAAAACGTGACTCAGTGCCAAGCACGGATTGCCGCTTAGAATTATTTTCGCTCTCGGGCGAATTACCCAGAAAACCGCACATGTCGGGGTGAGCCGCCAGAGCACTGCCCAGCCAGTCGATCGGTGCCTGGGCCGAGCGTAACTGAAATTCCGGCAGAGCTGCGTTACGATGAAAACTCCAGCTTTGCCATTGCTGCTGCCGTTTCTCCAGATCGACCGTGGCGAACAGTAACAACTTCTCGCGGGCCCGGGTCAGGGCGACATATAAAATCCGCATTTCTTCGGTGAGTTGTTTCTGGTCGATAGTTTCGGCGATGATGTTGTGGCAAACCGTAGGCCACCGGTCGTTGGAAACACTGTCCACCACGCGTAATCCGGCACAACCGTTTTCCGGCTGAGTGAAAAGGACCTGATGCCTCGAATCAGCTTTGTTGAATTTCTTGGCCAGCCCTCCAACAATTACCACCGGGAATTCCAATCCTTTACTTTTGTGGATGCTCATGATGCGGACTACATTGTCAGCTTCCGTCAGCACCGGCGCCGCCGCGAAGTCGCCATCCTCTTCACGCAGTTTTTCCAGAAAACGCAGGAACCGACTGAGCCCCTGATTGGCAAAAGTGTCAAACTGTCGAGCCCGGTCATGCAGATGGAGCAGATTATTATAACGCTGCCGACCGTCGTTCTGACCGCTAACGAAACTAAGCAGGTGGTTCTGGCGATAAATCCGCCAAATCAGCCGGGCCAGCGGCCCACGCCGGGCCAGGCTCCGCCAGTGATTCAGGTTATCAAAAAATCTGGAAAGCTTTTGTTTTAATTGCTCGTCGCCGCCGCGATCGGCGTACTCCGTCACAGCACCATAAAAAGATTCGTCCGGGCAATGCAGACGAACCGCTGCCAATTGCGATTCGCTCAGCCCCACCAGCGGCCCGCGTAACACCGATGCCAGCGGGATGTCCTGCCGGGGATTGTCGATCAGCCCGAGCAGATTAACCATGTCCTGGATTTCCGTGGCCTGGAAAAAGCCGGTGGTCATTTCCGCACGCAGGGGAACCTGCATCTGGTGGAAAATTTCATTCCAGATTTCCGCGTTCACCTTCATAGATCGCAGCAGAATAACAATATCACTATATTGCACCGGCCGCGATGTTTTGGTTTCACTGTCCAGGATGTTAAATTCAGCCTTACCCTCCGGGTGATCGGCACCAACCATTTGCCGAATTCGCCGGGCTACCATCACCGCTTCCCGCCGGGTCGCGTCAATATCCTGCTGGTCGTCAGCCTCGTCGGCACCCTCGGTAGAATTTGAACTGCTGGCCGGTTTTTCAGCGGAGTGGTTGTTACCAAGATTACGCTCCAACAACTGCAACTCAACAGCCGGTTGGTCTGATCTGGAATCGGCCTGATTATCATTCCCGTCAGCCTGACCGTAATAATCTGCACCATAAACCAGTTGAGCATCATTAAGGTAATCGATCTCCCCGAAATCATCGGTCATGCAACGAGAGAAGATGAAATTGATGGAGTTGATTATTTCCCGCCGGGAGCGGAAATTCCTATTCAAATCAATTCGCCTGTTCCCGGGTAACCGATCTGCCTTCGCCGCAGCTGAATCGACCGGGCCAAAGCTATGATATTTTTCCAGGAAGATTCGCGGATCAGCCTGACGAAAGCTGTAGATACTCTGCTTGACATCTCCGACCATGAAAAGATTAGGGCGATTTTCCAGAGTCGATGGCTCTTTGTTTTTAGCTAAGTCACCACCTACATCGGCAAGAGCACCGGCATCAGCAATCCGCCGGATAATAGCTTCCTGAAGCGGGGAAATGTCCTGATATTCATCAACCAGGATGTTTTTATATCGCCGGTTAAGCTGCCGGGCCACATCGTTGTTGCCGTCACCGTCATCACCCAGCAGCTTCAGGCAGTAATGTTCCAGATCGGAAAAATCCAACATATTTTGCTGATATTTATATTTCTGATAACGCTTGATAAACTCCTGATGAAGATTAATCAACAGATCAACCGATCCGGACGTGCTCGAAAGCTGGTTAAGCACATCGGAAACCTGGACACTGAGTTTTTCCGTGATGGATTTGAACTGACTTTTGGCCTGGTCGATCAGGTTTTTAACCGGAGCGATATTTTCGTTGCTGAGTCCTTTGGGACGCGTGGGAGCTCTTTTGAATTTCTGGATATTGCCGATTTTTTCCAGGGCGGTATCGAAACCTTCATCGCCAAGCAGCGTTTGGATAGTTTGCAGCTTTTCCATTAACTCATCGGTAATGTAGGCTGTGTAAAAATCCAGTTTCGGAAAGTGACTGATGGTCTTCCGGGCGAATTCAAGTTGGCGAATTATTAAATCAATCTGCTGTCGAAAAATCTTCTGCTGCTGTTCAACCACCACCAGCTTTTTCGGGTGCTGTTCATGAATCGCCTGCTGCTGATCCTGCCAGGACGATATCCATTGCTCGCGATCCCGCAGCGTATCGAGAAAACTGTTCATCCTGATGAGCAGATTGATAAGTTGGCGGTCCTGGCTTTGGGAGCTGAACGATTCAGCAAAACTGATGAACTGTTCCGGCCGGACAATGTTGCCGGCACGATCATAACAGTCTTCCAGCAAATCGTTGGCTATCTGAATCCGGATAAGCCCCGCTTCATCGGCGTCCAGAATGCCAAATCCCGGGTCGATACCGATTCGATAGAAAAATTCACGCAGCACCGAACGGCAAAAGGAATGGATCGTGGAAATTCTTGCCTTATCCAGCAATGCCAGTTGGCGGCGCAGATGATGATTCCCCGGCTCTGTTCGACTGCGCTGATATAATGCATTGCCAATTCGACGTTTCATTTCAGCAGCGGCAGCTTCGGTGTAGGTCAGCACCAGCAGTTCATCGATATTGCAGCGCGGTTTGGCATCGGTTAGCAGATGAATACACCGCTGCGAAAGCACCGCGGTCTTCCCGGCACCTGCTGCAGCCGTCAGCAGCAAATCACCTCCCGTGCAACGGAGGGCAAGCAACTGTTCTTTTGTCCACTTGAAATCACTCATCGGCGGGGACCTCCGAACTATCACAGCCGAGCAATTCCAGAACTTGTTCTTTTTTATAGCTCCCCAGTTGACGGTAATAGTCCCGTCGCGGATCGAATCGGCAGAAGGATTTGAAATCGCAGTGCCCGCAAGGAGTTTCCTTTTCGCCAATCCGATAGGGCGCAACGGAGATGTCTCCGGAGATAATATTTCGACCCAGCTCCGCCAGAATTTCCCGGCAGTGACTTTGCAACGCCGACATTTCCTCCGGCTCGATAACCGAGGAGCTTCTGGAATTAAAAACAGATCCTTCCTTATTCACGTAAAAGTCGTAATACCGGGAATTCATTTTGGGTGCCGCAGTCCTGTCCAGGTTTTCATGCCAACTGCCGTCAATGATCCCCTTGGCTTTGTGGGCGATATCGGTGACATCCTGGCTGTCTTGTTTCTCCGCCTGAAGAACCTCCGGTGGGGGGGGGCAATTCTTGGCTTTACCAACCCGTTTGATCGGCAGGTACAAAGCCGCAACCGCCCGACAGCCCTGACCGCTGGGATGGTGATAATTTTCCTGCAAGGTCAGCAGATAACTGATAAGCTGCAGCGCCAATCCATGATAAAATCGGTTATAAGGAAAAGCCTGCGCCGAAGATTTGTAATCGACAACCATAAGGCCGATTTGTCCGTCGCTACGCTCACAAAAATCCACCCGATCGATTTGGCCGCGCAATAGCAGCTTCTGTTCATTACTCAGTGGGATAGCCAAGGCCGGCAAATGACTGTCGTTAGCAAATTTCAGTTCGGCAAATTTCTGATAAAAATCACCCACCGCTGCAGCTCCGCCAAGCGAAATACAAAACTGACGCAAGTGTTGGGCGGCCAGCTCGATAATAAAACGGTTACGCTGGGATAACTGATGCAGCTCGGAAAATTGACTCTCCTCATGAAAAAATTTCTGGTGCACTTTTTCCATTATCTCATCGAGGTGGCCGGCGTCGAGATCACGCCAGTCGATTTTCTTCTCCTGCAACTGCTCAAAAATATAGCACAGCCCGTCATGATAAAAATTCCCAATATCCAGAGCCCCGATCCGTAACTCCTCACGAGGCTTCAAAGTCAGCACGTAACGCCCAAAGTGTTGAAACGGACAAGCCGCAAAGCTTTCCAGCCGCGACACGCTGCTGTTCAGGTCGGCCGGGAACAGCTTTCCCGCCGTTTCACCGTCCAGCCTGGCCTGGTTGTTGTACCGGAGACCGTTCAGGGCGATTTGGATGGCTTTAGACCATTCCGGAAGGTCTCTGCCATAATGATAAAGCTGCTGATAACTTTCCTTAACAGCCGCAGATAGTTTTTTTTCCGACCAGCCCAATGCCATTTGCTGCGTCAGTTCGTCAATGTTGCAGATGTTCTCCAGTTGCGCCCCTCTGGCTTCCGTCAATGTCAAAACCGGTACGTTACCCACTGCCGTCTGGATGTTGTCGATCAGCGATGAGCCCGCCAACAGTCCACCTTTTTCATCAGCCGCCGGATAACTCACCCACAAAAATTCACTCGGACGGGTCATCGCAATATAACCCAGGTAACGTTCGTGCAGCAATTTTTCCGTAGCTGTTGGTGCCAGTTCAAAATCATTATTACCCAGCAGTTCACGCTGATCATCGGTGAAAAATACCTCCGGCGCCGCCGCCCGGGGGAAACTGCCCTCGTTAACGCCCAGAACAAATGCCGCCCGAATCCTGGGATGCCGGGACCGTTCAATAGTGCCCACCAGCACCTGATCCAGCGCCGGCGGTACCAAAGCCAGACTCATTTCGCCCAGGGCCGAGGTGAGAATCTCCGTGTATTGCGCCACGGTCAGCTCAACGTCACCCAGGGCTTCAACCAGCTCATCGAACAACTTGATTAACTCGGTGTAAACCTGCTGATGAATCGATGTCCGATTCAGATCATTTTCCTGTTTAGCCTGCTCAAACCATTGGGTCAGTGTTTGGCTCACACCGATAGTTTCCATCAAATTAAGCAGTTCAGCAGTAATCTGGCGGGCGCTGAGGGTTTTGTCGGTTGCGTCCGATTGGCTTTGGAGATTCTCGCTCAACTGAACCAACGGCACCAGAGCTTTCTGACGGTAATGGTTCAGCTGCTCATCACTGAAGAAACAGTTATTCTCAGGCGATTCATTTTGATCAGCCTGATCCTGATTGGCTTGCGGCAAATTAAAACACCAGGGTTTTTCCCCGTGCCAGCGACGAGAGTTTATCCCGTGAGCCAGAGCGTAAT
>DAOWAK010000046.1 GCA_030634605.1 Sedimentisphaerales bacterium | reverse complement strand
TTCTCCGCACCGGCTCGGCAGGTTTTTCTTTTACGACGCTTTCGAACTCTTGATTATCCATGGACCATAGTTTGATTTTAACGGATTGATCCGGTTTAATTTTCCCGAAATCTCGTTTGTTAATGGCTGCTACCGCTTCAAATTCACCCGCCTGGTACACCGCCATCAGCGCAGTACCCACCGGCAGATAACTTCCGAGCAGGTTTTTCAAAGGCATTTTAGTTCGCAACTGCACCACCCCGTCGATATCTGCCTTGATGGTCAACTTGTCGAGATTGGCCTGAGCCCGTTGATACAAAACATTCAGACCGGCAATCTGAGATTTCAACTCCACCGCTTTTTCCGACATGCCGACTTCCAGCGCCCGGTCGCGGGCATTATTAAGCTGTTTCAGTTCCACCGCCATCTGAGCCACGCGGACTTCGAGTTCCGGATCGGACAAAGCCAACAGCACATCTCCGGCACGAACAACCTGGCCGTCCTGAACCAGATTCAGATTTTTCTGCGGATCGATAAAACCGGCCCGGGTAACGTAAAGCGGATGCAAATTCAACGGACGCAAAACACATTGGGCATCGACGCTCTGTTCGATTTTGATGCCCAGAATTCCATAGATTCCGCCGCCAATCAGCAGTAGCAAAATTGCCGCGGTAGCTTTATGGAAATTAATTCGTTCCCAACTATCGAATAAAAACTTGAAAAACTTCGTCAAAGGGGTAACCAGAGCGTTATAAATGCAGCCGATCGCCATGAACGCACCGATCACTCCCCAACCGTAAGGATCCAGAAACTTCCAGACCATCGAAACGATGGCAAACATAATGAACCAGCGATAAAAAGCGCTGCAAATCCCGTAACCAAACACCATCGGTTCTCTCCCCTGAACGTCGATCGGCTCAGTGGCATCCTTGACGCCGAGCACATAACGTTGCATCAGATACCAAAGATAACCACTGCCCTTTTGTTTGAGATTAGGAATTTCCATCAAGTCCATCACGAAATAATAACCGTCGTAACGCAGCAGCGGGTTGCCGTTAAAAAGCAGAGTGTTCAGGCTGGCCATAATCATCAGATTAAGCGCAAACTGGTTCATAATGGTTCCGCCTGGAGTAATATACCAGACGTAGGTTGCCAGAGACGCAAGCATGATTTCGACAACGATCCCAGCAGCGGTAATCCACATACGCCGGTTTTTTTCGCGGATCATCCAGGCGTCCGAAACATCACAATAAGCGCAAGGCATGAACACCAGAAACAAAATACCCATCTCGTGCACTTCACTGCCGAAATGCTTACTGGTCAAGCCGTGCCCGATTTCATGGATCACCTTGACGAAAGCGATAATCGGAATCATGTATAGCAGGTTGATCCAGCTTAATATTGGTTGTCTCTGGCTGAATTTGTCGACGTCCCAGAGAACCAGGAAAATCGCCCCCAAAAAGATCAGCCCGGCAAAATATTTCATAAATCTGCTGAAAAAGATCGAACCAAAATTCCGATCCAGCCAATTCAAAAACTTGTCCGGATCCAGCAACGGAATTCTGTAAAACAGAAACTCCGACTGGATTTTCTTGAAAAATCCCTTTTGCATCATGGCTTTTCGCTTGAGCAGATAATCAGAGCTGGATTGACCGGAGGTTTGCAACAGGTTTGCACCGCGCAGCATGATAATAAAATTCATCACTGCCTGCCGGTCAAATTCGTCCTTGGGAAATCTCTCCGCCAGAACTTTGAGGACATCATCCATTTCCGCCTGGCCGTCCAGCATCTGGAAAATGCGGTATTCCGGCGGACGCAGCCGATAGTAGCGCAGCGTGGTGGGATCCTTAAGAACGTAACAACTCTTGCCGAAATACACCTGTTCGGTAATTTCCAGGTCGCCCCGAACTTGAGGCAACGCCTGCGAAGTCTGTTGCGGTTCGTTAATTCCCAGGGGAAGATCGCCGGGACTTTTCGCTTCCATTAAATTGGATACCTCAAAACTAAAGGTTGGTCAACTAAAAGCAGTTTATATACCGATCACAGATGAAAATGCCATGTTGCTCGTTTTGTAAATCTAAGCTTGTCCTCGACCCGATCGAGGATCTGACAGACCTGATCCAGCCCCCACGGAAGTGGGCTGCCCGGCATTATGATACCCATTGGGTATAACGGCGTCGTCCAGGACATGAAAATTCCATCAGAAAAACACCACCCGGAAAAATCTAATGACCTTTCTCAGCAGAACGTAACCGAGTGGTTTCTCCACTGTCCAGATTTTGGCGGTGCCGGTGCTACCGTCACGCAATCCCAGGATGGGATCAAGCTGCTCGGGATCGACACCGGTGCGGATTTCAAACACATTGCCCTCCGCATCGATTCGGGCCATCTGGCTGATCTGGTCGATGTTTTTTATTTTAGCGTCGAGTTTGTACTCCGGATAAGCAGCCAGAAAAAACTGCACCAGCGACTCGTCCTGTTCCAGGCCGCGCTGAACCCAACCAATCTCCTCCTGAGGCACTTTCAACAAAATCTCCCAGCGATCCATGTCCGCAATTTCAAACAACGGATCGCCCCGTTCGAGGGTCTTGCCTTCGAGCAGTTCGAGCTGAGCAGTAAGAATCTGCCCCTGCAGTGGTGCTTTGATGAGGCATTTATCGATTTTCAACTGAATCAGTTTAATCTGGTGCTGGAGCTTGCGCATCTCCAACAGATAGTGCTCTTCGTCAGGGGTACCCATAGCCCGATTATATGCCACCTTGACGCCATCCAGATCGGCTTGATTTTTGTCACGCTCAGCTATGAGTTCCGAATCGTCCAGCCGAATAATAACATCACCTGCTTCAACAGTACCGCCGGGTCGTACAATTTCAGCAATTTCCACACCCGCCAGTGGAGAATCAACCACCAGACGCCTGGTCGGAGTCAGCGTACAGTCGCAATCAATTTTAATGGTCCAGGGCACCAGCGATCCAGCTATCAGGCAGGCCAGCAGAACCAGCAGGAAAACTTTCCATTTCTTTTTCTTTTTCGGGTCCTTGCCGTCCTTTTGTAATTTCCCCAGCGGACGCATCCACGGAACCGATGCCATCTTCAACGCATTCGCCAGAGCAACCGCACCATGACGAGCTACAGAAGCGATGATCCCCGCCAGGTTCGTGCCCGCCGATTCATCAAAACCTTCCGCCACAAACACCCCAAGCTGCTTTTCCTCACACTCCAGCGGTTGCAAAAAAATCTGATCGAGCTGGCTGACCGTGAAGTAATCCTTCAATAACCGGGTCAGATCCTGCTCCTCGTCAAGCTCTACCAATTGCCCCCGGGAAGCGACGATAGGTTTTTTGATTTCCAGACAGTGGCGACATAATTTTTCAATCGCCTGCATCAGAACCGCCCGACGGTCCGGCTTGTCCACGCCGCTGACCGCCCGCAAGCCCCGCTTGATCTGCGGATCGACCCAGATCACCACTCGAGTGCAGCCAACCGTGTCGCGGCCCAGATTGGCCAATTGATAAACCACCTTCTCAGCGTCAAGTGAGTTGTGCACTGCTTCGCTATATTGCAATAGACTGGCCAGTGATTTCCGGTCGTCTTCCAGGACAGCTGCCCGACGATGGGCCAGGTAACTTTCCGCGGCTTCGGTGGCCTGGCCAGCCAGGCCGATTATAGTCCGATAATTTTCCGGGTCCAGGTTCGCCACACCAATCAGTTGCAATATCATTGCCACCTGATTACCCGCCCGCAACGGCAGGAAAAACAACGCATGCTCTGTCTGATTGGCATTTTCCTCATGCTGGGCCGGATCAGCGGATGGCAGAATCAGCGGTTTGGACTCATTCACCACCCGCAAGACCGCTTCAAAGACCAGCTTCTTCTGCTGCTCTGACGCGTTAATGCCGCTAGCCTCGATTTCCATATGGCAGTACAACTGCGGGGGCTGATCCTGCTGAATTAGCCAGATTCCCCCACCCCGCGATCCGGTAACCGCAACCGACAATTGCAGGAAATCAGCGAAAAACTGAGGTGGTTCCAGATTTTCGCCCGGCAATTTTTTTAGTCGGCCAAAAATTTCTGCTATTCGCTGAGTCGCTTGTTCGTTCGGCACAGATTATTCCAATCAATTACTGGCGATCCCCCTGTGGTTCCACAACACATAAGCGGAATCCAGGCTGAAGGTTAAATCCTTGTACTCTATTGAGTAATATCAGCTAAGAACGCCATAAATTTCCACTATTTTACCTTATTATTCGCCGATGGCAACCTTATTGCCCATCATTGCCCATTGTGAATATTCAGGGATTCAGCGGGGATTGTTATTCGGACGATAGAAATGCTGGGGAAAAGCCTAAAAAGCCCATGACCGGTGCTTTTCTGCGTTATTGCTGCTGATTGGCGTTTATGGACTCTGGCTGACAGCCGGGCGGGTCAGATACGGAACAGCGGGACGCACATCACTTACAGGTTCCCACCGCAAGGGGAGATCTGTGCTGCTTAGGATTGCATCGGATATGGTTTTAGACTTTTCAAACCAGGTTTCCTGATCGGTCCCAACTAAATCTGTATCGGTAACATTAGGCCTATTTATGGTGATTCTGGGGCGCCAGACCATGTCCCGGCCCTGATACAAACCTTCTATCTCTTCATGGAGAATCTGCATAGGCTCAATTGATCGGGTCTGCATAATAGTGGACATTTCCACAAAAGTTGGATTTTCCTGAGCCTTTTGATCCAGCGTCATCCCCAACAGCAGCAAAGCCAGCACTCCAGCCGTCAAAACCAGTAAGCAACTGAATAATCCAATCTGCCCCAGACTGGGACAATGATTGCTAGTGCTGTTATGCTGGCCAATAGCACCACTCCGGCAGGAAGACATCCAGAAACCCATAGCTGTCAGGACCGAATACAAAACTGATGTCAGTGGCAAACGCAACGAAACTGCACTGCTGCCCAGCATCAGCAGCTTACTGTCCCGATCCCAGATTTGCACCAGCACCTGGACCGTCGCCAGGATTATACCGGAAATTAGCGAATATACCGCCAACTGCATCAGTAACCTGCGGCTTTCATCAGAATTTTCATGTTTGACACATGTAAATATTTTCTTGAATTCATCAGACAATCTTTTAGCGTCATAACTCAACCATCCCAGAACCAGAGTCATTCCCAGCACCAAAATCAGCGTCGCCGGGGCAAGTACATAACGTGGAGTTATTCCGCCAAAAACTGTTAGCGACAATCCCCCCATGACCAGCATGACGAAAAACAATAATAAACGTCCAATAAGCCGCATATATCTTCCCTCTGTCGATTGGCTATAGTGCTAAACCAGTGTTGTTTTTCAGGTTATTATCGGTCCCTGTCTTTGTTTAGGTCACAAAAAAACTACCATCCGTTCCACATTCCCAATTACTTAATCGGCAATATTCAAGCCAAAATGAAATTCACAGCAAAAAGGAATGTAAAATTTTGCAAAATCTTTTATAGACAGGAATTGTGCTCAGGAATTGATGGTCGTTTTCCGGTTTAGCGACAGATTCTGATCCATCTACAGGCTTTTGCCGGATTACTTAGCCTGCGTACGATACCGCTCCAGCATATCTATCAAAAGTTGCATATCGTTCGGCAAAGGCGCTTTAAGAGACAATTCCTTGCCGCTGATGGGGTGGCGTATATAAAGCTCCGCAGCGTGGAGAGCCTGCCGGGAAATGACTTTTTCTTTTGAATCGATCGCTGTGGAGTTGCCGGGGAGGAAAACTGCCGCAGTGGAATCGCCAGCAGGTTCTGTCTGGTCGATTGGAGAAACAGGCTGGTCGGTTGAAGAGGCGGATTGGTCGATTGGAAGTGCGGACCGGCTGGCTAAAAATGCGGACGGAACTTTTTTCGTTAAGGGTTGATCCTGCTCAAGCTGAGCGAAAGTCATGCTCTTGCCGCCATACATGGTATCACTGACGATTGGGTGTTTTATAATGCTCATGTGAACCCGCAATTGATGGGTTCTGCCGGTTTTGGGCATCAATTTCACCAGGGCATAACCGCGGTATTGCTTGAGCAATTCATATCGCGTAACAGCTTCCTTGCCAATGTCCAGCCGGGCGGCGTACTTTTCCCGTACCCGCGGGTGTCGCCCCAGGGGTACGTCAATCTGATCCGCGTCCAGGTCCATAGTTCCGTGTACGACAGCAGTATAGACTTTCCGGGTAAGTCGATGTTCGAACTGATGGGCCAGTCGCCAATGAGCGGTATCAGTCTTGGCGACAATAATAATTCCGGTTGTGTTACGGTCGAGACGATGAACAATTCCCGGGCGAAAATCACCATTCACCTTTGACAAAGAATCACTGTAGTGAACCAGCCCATTGACCAGCGTGCCAGACCTGTTGCCGCGCGCCGGATGAACAATCAGGTCGGCCTGCTTGTTGATCGCCAGCATGTACTCGTCTTCGTAAACGATATCCAGAGGGATTTCTTCCGGAACGATTTCATTGGTCGGCGGCGGCGGGAGCATAATGTCAACATCATCGCCCGGCTTGAGCTGGTAACTGCACTTGACGGCTCGACCGTTGACGGTAACAGCCTGCTCCTGGATCAGGCCCTGAATAATGTTGCGGGAAAAATCCGGGAAACGGTGACGTAAGTATTTATCGATTCGACGGGTCGGCAAAAGACGCTTGATCGACAGACAGACGTGCCGACCGCCATCCTCCTCGGGAACATCTTCCTGGATGCCTGGCTCGTCAGCATTAGTTTCGCTTGGCTGTGCCATCAAATTTCGACAATTCTCTCTTGACCACTCTGCAGTTCGGCAGGTTTATTCCACTGGACTAGCTGATTCTTCCGGCTCTTCTGCAGCATCAGTTTTTTCCGGAATTTGTATCGAATTTTCTTGCACATCCGGTTGGGGCTCAACTGCTCCGGATGGCGAACTTTCAATGTTGACAGCTGGTGTGTCAGACGCAGGCTTGGCATCAAGCGGTAAATCTGCTGTTTTATCAGTTGGAATTTCAACCGGAACAGCGGCAAAATTGATTTCGACAGCGATATCATCCAGCAGCTTCAGGCGGCGAGCAGCTTGAGCGGAATAAACAGTATGTACCAGTTTCCCATCAGCATCAGCGGTTATTTTCTGATAAAGCTCTCGGGCTTTTTTCCAGTCCCCGCGATCCTCAGCCAGAATGGCCAACCCCAATTGAGCGGCACCAGCAGCCATTGGGTTGGAGCTGTATTTGCTAAGCACTTCATTGTACTTTTTCTCGGCGCTGTCACAAATTTCCTGCTTTTGCGTTTCGGAAATATACTGGGGCTCCATATACAATCGCGACCGCAGGGTTTCGGCACTTTGCAAAAGAGCGGTCATCCCAACCGCGGTCCCCTGGGCCTGATCTGACAATTCTTCCAGCAACTCAGCCAGTTCCTCTGAAGTATAGGAAGCTGGAGCAATTTGACTGGCATTGCCGGCGGCACCCAAGCGAGACTGCTGCACAGCTTTATCCCAGTTAAGTTGCCGAACCTGCAGATAAGACTGCAGCAGCCAGGATTGATCTTGACGGGCACTCTTGAAATTGCTGAACATTAAGCTGCCCGCTATCAACGCCAGCAGCACGATTATCCCACCGACCAGATATTTTTTACCCGGCCCGGAAACGTACTTCAGCAGTTCAGAAAGTTTCATGTCCAATTCATTGGTTTTTAAACGATGTCGTTCTTCGGCTTTCATAGGAACCTTTCAATCGTAAATATCAACTTTTATATACCTCAGCCATTGACCGCGACCATTACCATACTGCTGCAATAAAATAACTAGCGGAAAACGTTTATTTGTCATTCCCGCG
>DAOWAK010000294.1 GCA_030634605.1 Sedimentisphaerales bacterium | reverse complement strand
TAAACCTGAATCGCCTGGGCATCATCTGTCGCAGGTTTCTCCGCCGAAAGTTCCGCCAGAGCTTTTTCCAGATCACCAACACCCCCGGCCCGTTCTATCCGATTCACCACCTGCTGCGCCACCCTCTCCTGCCCGGCCCCACTTGCCGAACCAGCTGAATCAATCTCATTTTGGGTCATGACAATCTGTTGACCGGAACCATGAATCAATCGGCCCGCCTTATCAACATTCTCGTTACTCTGCCGAAGTGCCTGATTCTCCGCCGATTCCTTACAGCCAGGAACCACCGACAGAACAATCACCCCCAACAAAACTATTATTAAAATACCAGCTGGCAATCCTCTGTATCGCGTTTGGAACATCTCTTATTAACCTTTCTTTGGCTTCCTGGTAAGCTTCGGTTCCCAAGCCCCGTAAACCACATACATCTACCAGAGACAAACACTTATGTCAATATCGTTCTTACCGACACCACATTTTCAAACTCATACTTGGTAAAACCGCCATAAATACCTACAAAACAGTGCTTTATGATTGTCGGCTTTGGACTCTCCCAAATTTCCCCCCTTGACAGCTGATACTACCCCATTATCATGGCAGACGAATAACTCGTAACCGCTCACAGAAATTAAAAAACTTCCGCCCCTGTTGGTTTCACAAAAGCTGTCCTGAAAGGGCGATATTAAAAATCAGCGTTCATCGGCGTCCATCGGCGGTTCCACGTTTTTAGAATTTAAATTTTTGAAAATTTGAATTTGTTTCGGATTTAGTGCTTAGGATTTAGAATTTCTTACTACGGATGGATTTTATATGGCAGCAAAAGTATCGGTTCTCATTCCCGCAGCCGGATCCAGCCGCCGTTTCAAAAGCAAAACCAAAAAACAGTTTTCCGAAATGGGCGGTCGGGCCGTTTTCCTCCGCACTATCGAAATGTTCGCCGACCGGGACGACGTCGCCCGGATCGTCTTAGTCATCCCCGCCGAGGACGAGGAACTCTTCCAGATCAAATGGTCCGCCAGCCTGGCTTTTCACGGCGTCAAGGTCATCATCGGCCAAGCCCAACGCTTCCAGACCGTCGCCAAACTGCTCGAACAGGTCTCCGATGATGCCGAACTTATCGCCCTGCACGACGCCGTCCGTCCCTGTGTTACTAAAAAACAAATTGATTCCGTCTTCGCCGCCGCCGAACAAACCGGCGCCGCCATCCTGGCTAACCGCCTCGTCGGCACCGTCAAGCAGGCTGATGCCGAACTCAACATCACCAAAACCGTTGACCGCTCAGCTCTCTGGGAAGCTCAAACTCCCCAGGTCTTCAAACCCGACATCATCCGCCGCGCCTACGAAAACCTCGAAAACATCGACCAGAATATCACCGACGACGCCCAACTCGTCGAAGCCCTCGGCCATCCCGTAAAAATTGTCGAAAGCCCCACCGGCAACATCAAAATTACCAGCAGCGAGGACATCCACATCGCCATGGCCATTATAAACGCTCGCCCCAAACCAAAACCAAAAGGCCCTTCCGGTCCCTGGGCCGGTGAACAAGGCTGGTAAACAAAATGGTAACCGTTCACAGAACTACTCAATTGCTGCAAAAAACCGCAGCGGGTTTTTTAGCCCCTCGGCCCGTCCGAGGGGTTCAAACGCCGCCGGCACCCACGCCCTCTGATCGGCTGCTATGCATACGCAAAACTTAAGCATGTTGTACTCCGAACTCTACGCTTCGCTCCGTGTCGTCATTCGGAATTCGTCATTGATTCGTCATTCTGGTTTCGTCATTCGTCATTAACATTATACGTGAACACTTACTAATCAGTTTATACAGAGAAAAAAATGATAGAATATTTCCGTAACCTGCATCCCGTCGTTCAGGCCCTGCTGGCCGGCTGTTTTACCTGGGGCGTTACCGCTTTGGGTGCCGCCCTGGTCTTTCTGGTCAAAACCGTCAATCGCAAATTCCTTGATGCCGCTCTGGGGTTTGCCGCCGGCGTCATGATCGCCGCTAGCTACTGGTCCCTGCTCGCACCTGCCATCGCCCTGTCAGGTGGCAAATTACTATCCGGGGTTATGGCCCCTGCCGTTGGCGTTCTGCTCGGCGGTGTCTTCCTGCGGCTCTGCGATCGCCTCATCCCCCACCTCCACCTGTTTATGCCGGAATCTTCCACCGAAGGCATCCACACCCGCTGGAAAAAAACCATTCTGCTCGTCCTGGCCATCACCCTGCATAACATCCCCGAAGGCCTCGCCGTCGGCGTCGCTTTCGGTGCCGTCGCCGCCAACCTGCCCTCTGCCACCCTGGCCGGTGCCCTCGCCCTGGCCATCGGCATCGGCCTGCAAAATTTCCCCGAAGGCATGGCTGTTTCCCTGCCCCTGCGCCGCGAAGGCGTCTCCCGCATAAAAAGCTTCTGGTACGGTCAGCTGTCCGGCGCCGTCGAACCTCTCGCCGCCGTAATCGGCGCC
>DAOWAK010000027.1 GCA_030634605.1 Sedimentisphaerales bacterium | reverse complement strand
TGACGGTCACGACTGGGGCCAGGTAATTGCGGCGCTGGAGGCGGAAGCAACAGACAAGCCGATAGCGATAATAGCCAAGACGGTTAAGGGTTGGGGCAGCACCGAGTTGCAGAGTAAGAATTATCACGGCAAGCCGATCAAGGGCAACTTGCTGGAGCAGGCGATTGCTGATCTGGACACCATCGCAGCCAAGCTGGGCGTTAACGAAGATGCTCAGGCTTTCACCGCGGCCAAACCTGCTGTATTGAGTAAGAAGACCGGCGAGGGCAGGATTTCGGCAGGTTCGTTCGCGGCGGCGATGAAGGAAGCCGGGCTGGAAGATGCCCTGGAAGGCAAGCAACTGGCGACCCGTCGGGCCTATGGAGTGGCGTTGGCGGCGTTGGGTGCGGCGGATGAACGGGTGGTGGCGCTGGATGGTGATGTTAAAGGTTCGACGTTCGCAAATATGTTTGCCGCGAAATACGCTGATAGGTATTTTGAAGCCCGGATAGCAGAGCAGAACATGATATCGGCGGCTGTTGGACTGGCGGCGGCGGATAAGATTCCGTTTGTTTCCAGTTTTGCCAAGTTCCTGGTTCGTGGTTACGATCAGGTGGAGCTGGCGGTTATCAGCAGGGCGAATATTAAGTTGTGCGGTTCGCACGCGGGAGTTTCGCTGGCGGCGGACGGGCCGAGCCAGATGGGGCTGCCGGATATGGCATTTATTCGGTCGTTTACTCATGCCCAAAATGGTGACGGCACCCCGGCCATGACGGCTTTTTGTCCGTCGGACGCGGTGAGCGCCTTCAAGCTGACCGAGCTGATGGCTAATACCGATGGTGTTTGCTACATGCGAACGCACCGTCCGGACGTGGAATTTCTCTATGACGAGGATGAAAATTTTGAGGTGGGCGGATTTAAGAAATTGATCGATGGCGGCGATCTGGTGATTGTAGCCAGCGGCTACATGGTGCACATTGCCAAGGCGGCGATGGAAGTTCTGGCCAAAGCTGGAGTATCAGCCACGCTGGTCGATGCCTATTCGATGCCGCTGCAGACCGATGGAATACTCGAATTGGGCAGCAGTTGTAACGGCAAAATTCTGGTGGTGGAGGATAATTACATCGGCGGAATTACTGACGAAGTTACGGCGGCAGCGGCGCGGTCTGGGAAAGCTTTGACGGTGGAATCGATGTTTGTGCGGAAAGTGCCCAAGAGCGCCCGGACGCCGGAAGAAACGCTGGAGATGGTAAGTCTGACAGTCGATGATATTGCTGGAGCGGCACGGGCGATCTGTAAGTGAGCCTGACCGAACGGCGATTTTTTTGTGTTGGTTCAGATGAAAAGTCTGATTACTGAACAGGCCCGTTTAGGGCGATAAATAAACTGGAGAATATTATGCCACAACAACTACACGGTCAGTTGCAGGTGGGCAGCGAGAGTTACGGCATCGTGGTGAGTCGTTTTAATGAGTTTATCACTTCCAAGCTGCTCGATGGCGCGATTGATTGCCTTAAGCGTCACGGTGCCAAAGATGAACAGGCTACGGTTTTGTGGGTGCCGGGTTCGTTTGAGGTGCCGGTAGCAGCCAAGCGAATGGCCCAGACTGGCAAGTTCGCAGCAGTGCTTTGTCTGGCGGCGGTTATTCGCGGGCAGACCTCGCATTACGAGCAGGTGTGTCAGCAGATTACCCGCGGAGTTGGCGAGGTTGGTTTGCAAAGCGGCGTGCCCACGATGTTTGGAGTGATAACCTGTGACACGCTGGATGAGGCGATCGATCGGGCTGGTGCCAAAGGGGGCAACCTGGGCTTCAATGCCGCATCCGGGGCAATCGAGATGGTTCAGGTGCTCAGTCAACTGGACGGGATTAGTTAGCTCGGACAAAAACTGTTGAAAAAAATGTCGTAAACTGTCTAATCCTTGCGGATTTTGTTCGAGGCATAAAATTTTATGAAACGACCTGTTGGTACGTCTGGAAGTTCGAAGCATCATCATAATCGATCCGGCGATCCGCGCAGTCTGGCGCGTCGTCTGGCGTTGCAGTTTATTTATCAGTTGTCGGTGCAGCGTGGGGGGAATCTGGATCAGATCGATGGTTTTCTGGGGGAAAATTGTGAAAATTCTCAGGCCCAGCAACCAGCCAAGCAGCTGATTCTGGGCTGTTGGCGAAAGATAAACGAGCTGGATCAGTTGATCAAGGCGGTCAGCAGCAACTGGGACCTTAGCCGAATCAGCCTGGTGGACCGTTGCAATTTACGCCTGGCGGTTTATCAGTTGCAAGCTTGTCCGGAGGTTCCGCCGCGGGTGGTGATTAATGAAGCGGTGGAATTGGCCAAGTCGTTCAGCACCGCCCAGGCCCCGGCGTTTGTAAATGGGATACTGGACGCGATCTGGCAGAAATTGAAACAGCAAGATGACGACAGCAGTGATGTTAATGAAAACAAGGACAGTTTGTAAAACAACCGGGATAACGGGAAACCATGGCATTTTTTTCTAAGACACTGGATAAATTAAAAAACGGTCTGTCGAAAAGTCGCAAGAAAATCAGCGATTCTTTGACGACGGTTTTGACTTTGGGGCGGAAAATTGACGAAGAGCTGCTGGATGAGTTGGAGGAAAAGCTGATCAGCGACGATATCGGTGTGGAGACGACGCTACAGATTATCAAAGATTTGCGGGCGGCGTGGAAGGAGCGGAAGATTTCATCGGCGGAAGATGTCGTGCCGTTTCTCAAGCAGGAGTTGATCGAATACTGGCCGCAGCGTGACCGGGAGTTGAACTTTGCTGAATCGGGCCCGACGGTGGTGATGGTAACCGGGGTCAACGGCAGTGGCAAAACCACCAGCGTTGCCAAGTTTGCGTATCTTTTGAGCAGCCAGGGCAAAGAGGTGGTGCTGGCGGCGTGCGATACGTTTCGGGCGGCGGCGGTGGAACAGCTGACGATCTGGTCGCAGCGGACGGGGGTGCAGATCGTTAAGCATCGGCAAAACAGCGATCCGGCGGCGGTGGCGTTTGACGCCTGTGAAGCGGCTTTGGCGCGAAAGGCGGACGTGCTGCTGGTCGATACTGCCGGACGGCTGCATACGCAGAAAAACCTGATGATGGAACTGAGCAAGATTCGCAACGTGATTACCCGAAAGATTCCCGACGGCCCGCATGAAGTTTTGCAGGTGCTGGACGCCACGACCGGCCAGAACGCGATCAACCAAGCCAAGATGTTTACCGAAGCGGTCGATGTGACCGGCATAATGCTAGCCAAGCTGGACGGTACCGCCAAGGGCGGCATTGTAGTGGCAATTCGTAACCAGATAAACATTCCGGTCAAATTCGTAGGCCTGGGTGAAAAGCCCGAAGATATCGAACCATTTGACCCGGAAACATTTGTGGAGGCGTTGTTTAGTTAGTATGCCTATATACCAGTACAAATCCATCGGTAAGGGCTGCGAATATTGCAGCAAAGGTTTTGAGCAGATGCAATCCATGAGTGCCAAAGCTCTGACCAAGTGTCCCAAATGCAGCGGTAAGGTGAAGAAGGTGCCTGCCATGTTCAGCGGCTACACCCCCATGCTTTCCGATAGCAACCTGCGCGACAAAGGATTCACCAAGCTGGTCAAAAAAGACAAAGGCACCTACGAAAAAACCACCTAACAATAACACTTTTTGTCAGGTTAAGCTACCTTCCTGTCTGTTGACATGAATGAAATGGGGAATAAATGACACGATATAAAATAGATTTTGAAGCGATGCCGTGGGAGAGCCCTGCACCTGGGGTCAGGTCCAAGGTTTTCGAGCAAAGTGGGAAACGGCTGCGTTTGGCGGAATTCACGCCGGATTTTGTGGAAGCGGACTGGTGCCTGCAGGGACATACCGGGTATGTCCTGGAAGGTCAGGTAGAGATCGACTTTGACGGAAAAGTGGTCCTTTACAATGCCGGCGACAGCATTCTCATCCCGGCAGGGGAAAAACATAAACACAAAGCCCGCGTTCTTTCAGAGGTAGTAAAAATATTTCTGGTTGAGGACGTTCGGTAAATTCAGTGCAAATGGTAGCTGAATTTCATGATGCGGGGGTGGACCATTTTTTCGTAGTCGCTTAGTTTCAACCGAACCGCCTGGTCGTGATGGCCGGACTGGAAGAGGATGTAGCCGTCCCTGCCGAGGTTTTCGTCCATCAGGGTGGTCATGCCGAAAAAGTTGCCAAACGGTGGTTCGGCACCCAGTTCGCAATCAGGAAAAAGCTTGGCCATTTCCTGTTCACTGGCGAGTTGAATTTCACCGGCGTCGAGCTGATTGCGGAGCTTGTCCAGGTCCACCTTGCAGCAGGCGGACAAAACGCACATGTAGTATTTGCCGTCAGCCTGGACGATAACTGGTTTGGCGACGTTCATTCCGGGGGTGTGTTCCTCAGCGGCCATTTGCTGGGAGGTGAAGGTGGGTCGGTGCGCGCACAGTTGAAATTCCACATGTTTTTCTTTCAGAAAATCGATGAGTTCCATGATTTGATCTCCTCAAACATAACCTGAAATGAAAGGTTTCGGTTTCTGATCATTGCAGCCTAAACAAAACCACTCGAAAGTCGAAGCCGCCAAAAAACGAATACTCTTTAGGTTTGGCTCGGAGCACAACAAGGTCTCTGCTATTAAATTATAAGCCAAAAAACAGGCCGGGCCAAACCGGTAGCGGGGATTTTTTTAACTTCTTTGCAAAAAAGGTGTTAAGTGGGGTATGCGGGCAGGTTTTTCAGTGAGATCAGGCCAGTCTCGCCAGTAATTCTGCGTTGGAAGGGTGTCTTTTGAGGGTTTTTACGAGGGTATCGACGTCCTGTCCGACGGGCAGGGAATCGAGGTGACGGCGCAAGCGATAGATTTTGTCTAGCAGGGTTTGTTCGATGAGCAGTTCTTCTTTTCGCGTGCCGGACTGGGCAATGTCAATAGCAGGAAAAACTCGGCGGTTGGCCAGTTGCCTGTCGAGGGTGAGTTCCATGTTACCGGTGCCTTTGAATTCCTGGAAGATAACTTCGTCCATTCTGCTGCCGGTGTCGATCAGGGCGGTGGCGATGATGGTCAGCGAACCTTCACCTTCGATGTTGCGGGCGCTGCCGAAAATCTGTTTGGGCAGTTGCAGTGCACGAATATCCACCCCACCGGACATGGTTCTGCCGCTGGATTTGGTCCAACTGTTAAAGGCCCGCCCCAGCCGGGTGATCGAGTCGAGCAGCACGACGACGTCTCGGCCGAATTCGACCCGGCGTTTTACTTGTTCCAGGGCCAGTTTAGCGATGCGGACGTGGCTGTCGACGTCTTTATCGTTGCTGGAGGCCAGGACCTGCCCTTTGATGCTGCGGCGCATGTCGGTAACTTCTTCAGGGCGTTCATCGATAAGCAGCACTACCAGATCAATTTCAGGATGATTGATGGTGATACCGTTGGCGATCTGTTGGAGCAGGATGGTTTTTCCGGTTCGTGGCGGAGAGACAATCAGACCGCGCTGGCCTTTGCCGATGGGGGTAAGCAGATCCATTACCCGCATGCCCAGGGGTTCAGGTCCGGTTTCCAGCCGGATCATCTCGTTTGGGTCGATTACGGTGAAGTCGTCGATGTTTTTAAGTTCGATATAATGGTCGGGATCATGCCCATTTATGGCGGTGATTTCTTTAACGGCATTATTGGTGCCGCGTTTGCCGTCGGTGACGGCTTCGATCAGGAGGCCTTCGCGGAGCCTGAGGCTTTTAATGGTATCTCGGCTGACAAAGGGGTCGGCCGGTACGATACGCAGATTATTCTCGTGATCGCGAAGGAAGCCGTGGCCTCGATCAGTGATTTCCAGGATTCCGGTTACTTTTTTACTCTGGCTGGCTGTTTTTGCCATTTGTCCTCTTTTCAAGCGAGTTGGTATTGCGACAAAGGTTGTTTTCGGAACAATCCCGCCATGGAAACGCCCGTCGAATCACCCGCCCACATTATAATAAGCACTCCAGAGCAGTTTGTCGAGACATATTCCGGAAAATTTTCACCCCGAAATCCACTGCTCATCTGCGTACAGGACCGTTTGGCACGCAGAGCAAGTGTTCTGCAGATCGGTTTTTTTGAAAATCACCGAATTTTAACGCTTTACTTTTCTGTTAGCCTGACAAAAAGCACCCATCAATTCCATAGCTTTTTGGCTGTTTTCAGCGGAACCATCCTGTTTGGCAAAGGCATTAACCATCTCCAGCAGATCAGGTGCGACAGGTTTCATGCCGTATTTATGCATAACGTTAACGATGCCGGCGTCGAGTCCGTATTCCATGGCTTTGGCGACGTAGGCCCGGCAGATGCCGATTTTACGGCCCGGCAGGTCGCGGGTGCAATTTGATATACCCAGCGAGGTATGGACGCCCTTCATGGTGGGGTCGGTCATTATTTTGCGGATAGCCTCGAAAGCGCGATAGGTGTATCCGGGGGTGTCGGGCATCATCGGCATGTCGATGGCCAAAGGAAAGACGGTAGAGTCTAAAAACAGATCGTCCGGCTGGTAATTGTATTTTCCGGTAGCTGCGTCGAAAATTTTGCGGGCCATGTTGTAGAGATCCTCAACGGCATAAGAGCCGTCGGTTCCGGCAACCTGATCGTCCACGAGCAGGCCGATCATTTTGCAGGGGTATTTCATGCCCAGGGGCAGAATTGTGTCCATGGTGTAGGTTTTTACCGAGTTGACCAGCGGTTTGGCTATGTCGGCGGGGGCGTCTTTGTACCACTCCTCCAGGCCGCCTTTGAGGACGTTGTCGTCGCTGCTGTCGATGCAGACGGGAATACCCATACTGTATTTGCGGACCAGGCGGACATATTTTCGCATCAGCTCGACCGAGGCTTGAGGGTCGTCTTCGCCAAATGCGTCAACATTAATGGCGATGTAGTCGGCACCGTTCTGAGCCTGGCTGGAGATGATAGAGATGAGATAGCTAAGGGCGCCACTGGGTTTTTCGTAGGCATCGTCGCCGGCATCAATCAGTTCTTTCATGGCGGCACCGGGTTTGGGGATGCTGGCGTGGAGGCTTTCTCCGATCTGGATAAGGGGGCGTTTGCGGGTGTGGTCGCGGCCGAAGAGATTATTCAAAATTGATGCAGTTCCTTCCAGGCTCGGATTGCGGGGGGGATTGATGGTGGCGGCGAGTTTTTTGAGACCCTGTTCACCTTCACTGGCAGCGGCTTTATAAATGAATTCGCCGACACAGGAAATGTCCGGATTGTTGCCGCAGGTGCCGTCAGGATTAGCATCGCCGCAGGGGGCGTTGTCCAGCCCTTTTTCACAGCGACCGAAGGTGCACAAGCTGAAGTTTTCTTCAAGGAAACAATCGCCGCAATCTTCGCAATGGAACAGCAGAGATTTCATGGGTTTTTCGAAACAACTGTGGAAGAAATGGGTCATCCCTCCGGTACCTTCACGCATTCCCTTGCTCAGACCGAGAAATCCGGCCAAAGGTCTGTTAAGACGTTTACCGGGTTTAAATAAAGTTTTGTGGAAGAAGTTAAAGTTCTTTTTGCTGAATTTTGCTTTGGGGCGGGAAGGTTGTCGGCGATTTCCGTTGCTGTCGTAGAGATAAAAACCATCTTTGACACCGAAATCGAGGTTGTCGGCATAATCACGCCAGTTGCTGCCGATCTCCTTTGCTTTCTGGACGATTTCCAAAAGCATATCGAAATCCATCAATCCGCCCAAGTCAACGCCCACAGCACCGAGATTGCGGAACATCGCCATTTGTTGAGCGGCCCGTTCTATCTGCTGATCGGGGGATTCTTTTCCAAGTTTCTCGAACAGTTCCTTGGTGACCACGCAGCCCATGAGTTTGCCTTCGTACATCAGCCGCGGCGCCGGCGTCATGGTCGTAAGCGTGTAAACGTTACCCATTACCGGGGCGTCAATGCCTTCTTCCTTCATGTAACGGAACAGTTCTTCGCATTTTCGCCAGTCCCAGCCCAGTTGGGTGATAAGGCAGTCGGCACCGGCTTTGACCTTCTTGGCCATTTTGTAGTACTGTTGCATCTGCGACGCTTCGGTATATTTGTATTGAGAAACTGCTGCAGCGACGAAAAACTGGTGAACCTTATCGAACGTGCCGGGCATGGCACGGTCGTAAGCCTGGTTGTTCATTTCTTTGATCAGCTTGATCAGGCCGATGGATTCGATTTCGAAGACGCCCTTGGAACTGACGGGGTTGTCGCCGGTCAAAGCCAGGACTGATCGAATGCCCAGTTTTTGCAGCCCGACGAGATAACTCTTAATGGCATCGACGTTCATGTCTTTGCAGGTCACGTGAGCCATAATGTCGAGATCGCTCCAGAGACCTTTCTTATCCAGAACAGCAAAGATGTCTGCCGGACTCATCGACGCAACCCCGGAGGGGCTTTGGGGAATGGTCAGACCCTCGACGACGATGTCGCCGGGCAACTGGTCTTTCTTTTCCGCGTAGCCGGTGAGGAATTTCTCAAAATTACTCAACTTGTGGCCCGGCAGGGGTACATATTCAGCGGAAATAATGAACTTATTTCCGGCAGCGATTAAATCTTTAATTGAAGCACCATGTTCTGACATAATATTCTTCCCATTCAACAAAACATAAACTTTTGTTCCCCCATATTTTATAGCAAAACCGCCCAAAATCTTCAGGAGTCGATCTCTCAAAGACGCCCAGCTTATACCATAAAAACCCGGTTTGCAACACGGATAATCCTGCTGATTTTATGTTCGTAGCGCCATAAGGGTTGTGATATTCATCACAATGCTTATCAGTGCGGTTTCGCACTTTTTCTTGAGTGGCTCGGTTGGGTTTCGGTTCGGCAGGGCCTTTTTGGCCAAGCGGACGACAATTTTAAGCAGGTTCGGTGAACTTTACGAAAGCACATTTTATTAAAAACCGTCCTAAAGACCCTGCTGGAGTGCAATTAACGAAACGTAAAACT
>DAOWAK010000057.1 GCA_030634605.1 Sedimentisphaerales bacterium | reverse complement strand
GCAGTTAGTGAACAGCAGAGAGGGGATGGCGTCACTTTCGGAGCAGGAGAACAAACGTCGTCTTAACGAAGCAACCAAGCTGCTGCAGCAGGCAATCAGTCAGGGGAAACAATCGGGTGATTCCGGGGCCAAAGCGGCGTCGGAGATGCTGCTGGGTACGTTGCATTTGATGAAAGCTCGTGAGAATCTGCTAGAGCTCCGGCAGCAGGATTTGCAGATCAAGAGGGAACAAATAAAGTTAACCGGGATTTTGTTGCGGATTAATCGGGAGCGGGCGGTTACACAAGCGATCGAAAGTGAACTGCCGGGCGAGAAGATTGCAGGGTTAAAGCAGTTGCTGGATAATTCGGAGAGCGGATTACGCGGGCAACTGGTGAAGGCGAAAAAGAAGGTTGCGGAGCTTGAGGGAGAACTGGCGGAGGTTGGACAGGTTTTTGATGTGAACGACGAGAAGGGGGCGGGGCTGCGGCGGCAATATATGGAGCTGGTTTCGCAGATTAATCAGGCCGAAAGTGAAGAAAGATACGCATTGCAACAGCAGGCATACGAACTGCGGGTCGGAGTCGGTGAGGGTACTCAGCGGGTGGAAGGCTATGTTTATTATGAGTCCGAGACAGAACTGGCTCAGAATAAATTGAGTGTCTTGCAGGTCCGGCTGGATTCAGAGAAGCTGTTGGCGGAACAGTTAAGTAAGTCAATCGCCCAGACGGAGGCAGTGCTGGCCCAGCTGCAGGATCCGGGATTGACAGAGGCGATTCAGGGCAATGCCGCTAAAAGTAAACAGCGTTATCAGCAAAACATTTCCCTGTTGACGGCACCAGGTCAGGGCCAACTGGATAAAATTAAGACGCTGGAGAACGGCTACAAAGAGTTACGCGTGGATACCGTGACAGATTATGATAATTCCCTTAAGGCATTTCAACGTGCGTCAGTGGCAGCGCTAAAGTCAACGGTCTCGGGTAAGTATGCCGATCGGATGGCGAAACTGGCGACCAAAGAACTGGCGGAACTCTGGCAGAGGGATGTGGAACATTATGAAGACGGTAAATCAACACTGAATCTGCTGCTGGGCAGTGTTGAACCGCTACAAGCGATGCTCAGCGAAGCCCGACTGGAATACGATCAGCGGGCGGATCAGGCACAGGCGCAAGCCCGGCAATTAATAGAACAAATTCAAGAATAGCTAGTGCTCCGTCCCACCTGAAATAGTGGGTGGCATGCCTGGGCGAAGCTTGGGCATGTTGGGATAATCATGCTTAAACCGGCTGACGCCGGCGTAAGCATGCCACCCTGAACCCGTCTTATCAGTAGAGCAGCATGGGCTGAAGCCCATCCTACGATAATTAATAGAGGCTCCCTTAACTCATAATTTTAGAGCGGTCTCTTATTGAAATATCTCAGGCCATGGGAGGCGATGCAAATTTGATGCAGGGGGCAGGTTGATTTATACCCAATGGGTATCATAGTGCCTGGCAGCCCACTAGCGTGGGGGCTGGATCAGGGCTGTCCGATCCCCGATCCAGTCGAGGACAAGCTTAGGTTTACAAATCGAGCAACATGGCGTTCTCAATTGTGATCGGTATATTTGTAAGATTCCAGTTTCCGAACTTTCCTGCGGAGGTTGCGATTTTCTTTTTCAAGGTCTTCTGTTTTATCTTCCAGTTCTTCGATTCGATCTTTATAGCGGTCTTTCTGGCGGTCTAATTCATCGTCAAGTTTTTTGCATTTCTTTTCTTTAATTACCAGCAGTTGTTCGCACTGAGCCAAATCCCGCTGCATACGCTGCTGGCGGGTAAGTTCGGAATCAGGCTGACCCGGAGCGGGATCCTGAGTTCTGGGGACCTGGTAATCGCCGCTGTTATCACCCAAGTCAACCAAGGGTTGATCCATTTCCAGGTTAAAACAGCCAACCAGAGGTAGCAGGGCGGCTAAAGCGATAAAAAGCTTAAGAGAAACGGCCATGACGAAACTCCTTTCGAAATCATTTCAAAATGTGATATTAAAATCTGCACTAAAACCTGTTATACTGATGCAGAAAGAATTGTCAAGGTTAGTTAAAAACAACAGGTTAGCCGTAAATGTCAGTAAAAATGGTGTTAATTCTGGGTTGTACCGCTTCGGGTAAGGGGGGCGCGGCGTTTGAGATGGCGAAAATGGTGGGGGGGCAGATACTCAGTATTGACTCGATGAAAGTCTATCGGCGGATGGATATTGGTACGGCCAAGCCGAGCGCGCAAAAGCGGCGGGAAGTTGAGCATCATTTAATAGATGTGGTGGAACCGTCAGAACCGTTCAGTGTGGGTCGGTTTGTGGAAATGGCGGATCAGGTGATCGATGATTTGCAGCAGGCGGAAAGTCCGATAATCGCGGCAGGGGGGACAGCAATGTATATTAGAGGGCTGATCGAAGGGATATTTGATGGGCCCGGTGCTGACGCGTTAATAAGGGAGCGGCTTATTGGACAGGCGGGTATTGAGGGTTTGGGCAAGCTGCATGAACGGCTGGTGCAGGTTGATCCTGTGGCGTCTGAGCGGATTCACCCCAATGATCAGAAGCGGATTGTCAGGGCTTTGGAAGTGTTCGAGCTGACGGGCAAGCCGATTAGTTCGTTCCAGAGTCATTTTCGCAGCGGTAATTACCGGCATGACTGGATTATTTTTGGTTTGAGACGCAGCAAAGAGAAAGCGTCGGGCAGGATTAATCAGCGAGTCAAGAAGATGATTGATCAAGGGCTGGTTGAGGAAGTTGAATCATTGCTGAATGAACCTGAGGGACTGAGTAGTCAAGCTGCCCAGGCGGTTGGTTATGCTGAGATAATTGAATATCTGCAGGGTGAGATGTCGTTGGATGAAGCTGTTGAGAAGATCAAGATCAATACGCGTCGTTTGGCCAAGCGGCAGAGAACGTGGTTTCGCAGCTTCGAAGGGGTGAACTGGTTTGATCTGGACGAGGAATCAACCGCGGAGAAAACCGCTCAGATGATGGTTGATATGCTGTAAAGCCGCAGTATTCCTCCATTATGCAGCAGATTTCTGATGGCCGGTGCATAAGTTACTGTTTTATAGCTATTTGTGGAAAAAGAGGGTGATTTGGCTTATGCTGTCCAATGAAACATAATATATATTATGGGACCTTAGGGATATTGTTCTTAAAAGGCTGATTTTTCAGCAATTTCCGGGAAATCACCTCTCAATTACATTACAATCAGTATAATGGACGGCTGGGATATTCTGATTGCAGACAATGCATTAGAGTTTAAGCGGAAACAATCAACATTTACGAGGGAAACAATTTTGCGAACCGGTCCGATGAAATTAAAGCCGATATTCAAGGAGCGTATCTGGGGCGGAAATCGGCTGGGGCGATTATTCGGCAAAAACCTGCCCTCCGACTGCAAGATTGGCGAAAGCTGGGAACTGGCTGATCTGCCGGGAGCTTGTTCGGAAATTGAGCAGGGTTTCGCAGCAGGAAAAACACTTAGAGAGGTGCTGGAAAAGTTCGGTTCGGAAATGGGCTTTTTGCCGGAGCAATGTGAATTTCCTTTTGGGCTGCTGATCAAGTTTCTCGATGCCCGGGACGTTTTGAGTGTTCAGGTTCACCCGGACGCCCAAGCCTGCCAACGATTCGCGGGTGCTCAATTAAAAACCGAATGTTGGTACGTTTTGGAAGCTGAACCGGGATCAGTGATTTATCGCGGGCTTAATCCGGATGTTAGTCGGGATCAGATGGTCCGGGCCATTGCAGACGGAACGGTTGAACAGTTGTTGCAGGTGTACAAAGCGAAAAAAGGGGATTTTCACTTTTTACCGGCTGGTCAGATTCACGCCCTGGGAGCCGGCGTGCTGGTCGCGGAAATTCAGACGCCATCCGACACGACTTTCAGGGTGTTCGACTGGAACCGCCGCGACGCCCAGGGACAAAGTCGTCAGTTGCACATCAAACAAGCCCTGGAAAGCATTCATTTTACCGATTCTAGGCATGTCGATAAAACTAATGAAGATGCAAAACATGCTGCTTCCCCCCCTACCGCTACTGTACCTGCGACTAAATCAAGCTCAAATGATCTCCAAATGGTAGGTAATACCCTGGGTAAGTCTCGATTATTAACCGATTGTCCCCTTTTCAGCGTGGCTTACGCAGAAATCAGGCCGGGAAGACAAGAAATCGACTCACCGATGCCGATAGTAATGATCATGCTCAGCGGCAACGGACAGTTAAAAAACGTGCAATTGTCTTGCGAACCGGTTACTTATAAAGCTGGTGATACCCTGTTGCTGCCGGCTGGTAGTGGCAATTATATTAACGCGAAATCCGGCGGTGAATGCCTGTTGGCTTGCCTGGGACCGGTTTAAGGAATAATCATGGATCGACTGCAAAAAGTAATGGCTGAGGCGGGTATCGCATCAAGGCGAACCTGCGAACAAATGATCCGCGACGGCCAGGTGAAGGTCAACGGCAAGACGGTAATCCAACTGCCGGTGCTGGTTGATCCTCAGATAGACCGAATTGTGGTATCCGGCCGCAAGCTGCGTTTTGAAAGCAAAGTTTATTTCCTGCTCAACAAGCCAAAAAACGTAGTTTGCACCAATTACGATCCGCAGGGCCGCCGGAGAGCCATCGATTTGCTAAAAGATGTTCGGCAGCGAGTTTACCCCGTCGGACGACTGGACGCCGATTCCAAGGGCCTTATCATCCTGACCAATGACGGCGAGTTAGCCAACCAGTTGACTCACCCGAGTTTCGGTATCCTAAAAACCTATGTCGCAGAAATAGCCGGTTCACTGCACGGCGATGAAATTAAATCTCTCAAGGAGGGTATGTATTTCAACATGGGACGGGTTTCCGCCGACCATATAAAAATGTTGCGCCGCGGGCCTAAACAATCCCTGGTGGAAATCTCTCTGCGAGAAGGCCGCAATCGCCAGGTTCGTCGGATGCTGGCGCGTCTGGGACATCCGGTCCGGCAATTAACTCGTGTGCGTATCGGCGGTTTAACTTTAAGGGGCTTGGGAGTCGGTCATTTCCGCCCGTTAACCCCTCAGGAAATCGCTTCCCTGCGCAGGTCGGTGCAGGCCGCTCAAAAACGGGCCGAAGCCGGCAAAACAAAACCAATTAAAGCCAAACCTCAAGTCAGAAAAAAAACCACACCCTCAACGCGATCCGGGCCAGGTAGCCGACCGGCCGACAAAACAGCTAAAAAACGCCCAGCTAGCAAAAGCACGAGAAGTCGCCCGCTCAAAAAGGTTGTTAAAAAAAGTAGTTCTTCCGGCAAACTCCGACAAAGCAGAACGTCGGCCAAGCCCCGGCCTTCAAGGAAAACCAGGCGTCGATAGTGGTGTATTATTATATATAAGGTATACTGACAACACAGCTATTAATATAATAAATACATAAATATGACATATATGCATTACTTACCACATTATTCATATCACGCCAGGTTGTTGGCGAATCGCATTACTGCGATTATCTGTCTTGCCGCTCTGGTGTTTTTTGCTCTGACGGGCTGCAATTCGCCGATTAGTTCCCGGAGCCAGGGCCGCCTGGATATGGCCCGCAAGCAGGTAAAAAACAAAAATTCCTCCTCGGCTATCCAGAACCTGAATCTTTTTTTGAGCAATCATCCATCCGGCCCTAATTCAGGTGAGGCTTATTACTTACGCGGAATTTGTCACCGCCGGGCAATTCCAGCTAACGAACAATTGGCTGAGCAGGATTTCCAAAACGCCCTCAAGGACAAAAAAGACCGGGTGGTCCGCCCCCTGGCCCTGGTTGGGTTGGGACATATTATGTTCGAAAATCATCCCCGCCAACCGGAAAAAGCGGTTGAATTTTATCGTGCCGCTATCGGTGACCTGCCCAATGAACCTCCTAAAGATGCCGCCTTGTTTCGCCTGGGCGTCTCGCTGCAGAAGATTGGCCAGTGGCAGGACGCGGATTTGTACCTGTCCAGGTGTATTGATAAATTCCCGAACTCCACATTCACGAAATATGCTCGTGATAAATTTGGCGCCCGGACCTGGAGTATTCAGTTTGGCGCCTTTGCCGATCTGAACCAAGCTCGCAATTTGGTGAAAAAGCTACAGGCATCGGGATGGCCCGCAAATTGGCAAACACGCAGAAAAAAACGTAGCCTGCTTTATATCGTCCGTAGCGGCCGATATCTTAATTTTAACCAGGCCAATAATATGCTCCCCAGGGCCAGAGTCATTCAATCCGATGCAAATGTCGTAGCGGTGCCGTTGCCTGATCTATCAAAGAACCCTTGAAATAGTGAGTAAAATTGCGTTTACCGGCAACAGCTTCGCGCTGACATTTTTTTTAGAGTAAATTACCAGCTTTCGCTGGACCGGATTCGCCGCGATCCACAGGGAGTTTCGACGCTCCCGTTGGTCGCTTAATCGCTATAAACAAGGCTGTTAAATACAAATTCCTATACGTTTAAATTAGTTATCAGGAATAAAACCATGAAAAAAGCCAAGCTGACATACCTGAAGGAACACAAGAACGATATCGTCTTACTTGAGGTAATCAAAATAATTGTCGGCAATTTCCACGAGGGCGGCATCTTGTATTTGTGCGGCAACGGCGGCAGCTTTGCTGATGCCATGCACATCAAAGGCGAGTTGGCTAAGAGTTTTGAAATCCCTCGGCCTATTCAGGATGACCAGGTAAAAACGTTCCTCCTGCAAAGCGAACTGGGCAAGGAATTGTGCGGCCAATTAGAAGCCGGACTGCCGGTTATTGTGCTGGGAGAATCGCACAGCATCCGCAGTGCTTACGAGAACGATCGGGAGCCAAAATTTGCCTTTGCCCAGGAATTGAACAGTTTTGCCGGCAATATTAAAAAAGGTGTATTCCTGGGCATCAGCACCAGCGGCAATGCCGAAAATGTTATCGCTGCCATGACCCTGGCTAATGCCTACGATCTGACTACCATCAGCTTTACCGGGCCTGACGGTGGCAAGCTGGCAAAGCTGGCTGACCTTGCCTGGCATGCTCCGGGAGAGAGCACTGCGGAAATTCAGGAGCATCAAGTTGTCCTTTATCACAGAATGTGCCGACTTGTCGAAGCTGAAATTTTTGGCGATAGAAACCAGAACGAAACCTCGCAAAGCAATCCACAGGGTGAGTGATTTTGAGAATTCTGGTCTTTGAAGCATATGACGGGGGCAGCCACGGCCATTTCCTTGACGGCCTTATCGAGCACAGCAGCCACGATTACATTCGTCTGGGTATGCCGCCGAGAAAATGGAAATGGCGAATGCG
>DAOWAK010000091.1 GCA_030634605.1 Sedimentisphaerales bacterium | reverse complement strand
GGGGGGTGGGGGTGGGGGGGAATAGCTGTATTTTTGGAGGGGATAAACTCTCCGGGAGGGAAAGGGCGGTTTTCAATGAAAAAACAATCCGCCAAGGTTAGCGTTACGCAAAATCCAGAGCCCCGCACGTTTCAATCACAGCATCAGCGAACAGGCGGCATTGGCGGCGCCGCACAGCGACATGGAATAATCCTTGATGATATAAACCGGAATGGTTTTTAAAACATTCGCCACGTTCTGGTTGTAGCTTTTGTCGAAATACTCCATAAACAGATTGTTTTCCATAAAGAGTTTTTCATTTTTAGAAACAATCCCGCCGGCCAGGAACATGCCTCGGCGTGACAAAAATATAACCGCGGCGTCTGCTGCCAGCCGGGCGTAACACTTGATGAAAAGCTGCATTATTTTCCGACAGGTCTGATTGCTTTGGGCGTGCTGCGAAATTAACGGCGGCATTTCCGGATCGTCCAGTTGGTTGATTTTCGCCAGAATCCCTTCCATGGGCACTTTTTTGACATCGCGATAAAAATTAAAAATGTTGGTTATCGCCTGGCCCGACACATACATCTCCGCTCCCGGCAGAAAATCAAATCGTTTGCTGATGTAGTCCTTCAACTGTTGAGATTCATCATCGAACGCTCCGAACCCAATGTGCCCGCCCTCGGAGGGACAGGCAATGTATTTGCCCTGGTTTTCCACGAGGTAACCCACCCCCAGCCCGGTCCCTGCCCCAGCCGCCGCACGAACACTGCCCATCGGGTCACCCAGGCTGCCATCCTGATGCGGCAGGGGGGTAATCTGCTTCGGATCGTTGACGTCCAGCAGTGGCAGGGAAAAACTTACCGCCATGAAATCGTTAATCACCTGCGTCTTGATACCCAGGTCTTTGGCGATGGCGTTGCCGTCGATGTTCCAGGGAATATTCGTCGGCGTGCAATAGTTATCCTTAACCGGACCGGCACTGCTGATGCAGCAAAGTTTAGGCTTCAAACGCTCATTCCGCCGGACGGCGGTTTCGATGGTCAACTTAATCTTTTCCGGAAAATTTTCCATCTGCTGTGTTGGGAAAACGCATTCCATTATGATGCTGAATTTCCCCTTTTTTTCCCCCACCAACGCCAGATTAGTGTTGGTCCCGCCGACATCGCCAGCCAATATCAAGCAATCGTAATCTACTTTTCCGTCCGGATTAAGCCACTTGGTTTCCATAGACCTGATTCCCCGGTAAATCCATCAACATCAACAGTTGTGCCAAAATATCTCTGTTCGTCAAAATCACTTCACAATTTTTCCGCTAGTCGATCTCAGCCGGTTTCCGGTCAACTTTCGTATCCGCCAACGATTCCGCCAGTTTAATATTATTGTAACGCAGCAGCGTTCCCTGGGCGCGATGGGCGTCAATAATCGAAACATTGTATCGCTGAATGGTCTGTGCCAGTAATATCTGTGCCCGGGCCAATCTTTCCTGGGCGTCCAGTTTCCGGTTCAGGAAATCCGCCGTGATTTTTGCATCCGTGCTCTCCTGCACCAGATAAGCCTTCAGCGTATCCGCCTCAGCTCGGACGGCTTTTTGACGAACATCAATTTCCTGATAAACGCTTTCCAGCCCGTGCAATGAAACGGTAATATCCACCAGCACCTGCTCTTCGAAGCTCGCCAGACGCATCTTTTCCTGTCGAAGTTCCAGTTCCGCCCTAGCCATCGCCGCCCGCGGCCCGCGATTACCCAGCGGTACTTCAAAACTCAATCCCAACAGATAATTCACCGTATCGTAGTGCTTCTGTTCGTTCCACGCCTGCCCGGCCTCGTTTCCGGGACCGGTTACCTCCTGCCGCGCCACCATATCCAGCCGGGGCAGCATCTGATTCCGTGCCACCCCCAGGGCGATTCCCGACGTGTCGATACCGATTCGCTGCACAATCAACTCCGGTCGCATCTGCATTCCGGTCCGCAGAGCCTCTTTTCTGTCGATGTTATATTGCACCGTAACAGGGGAGTCTTTCGGGATTATCTCCCAACTGCCGTCCACCTTCAGGCCCGGGTCGTTAATGCTTTCCAGCAGTCGATCCTGTTGTTTTAGAACATCATTTTTGGCGGTTAACTGATCCGCCCGTGCTCTTTCGATCAGTCCGCGGTTACTCGCGATTACCCCGCTGGAGGCGTCCAGAACCTTGCGTTCCCTCAGCCGTTCCAGGGTTCTTTCAGCCTGCTCAACCAACGCCGTCAGCACTCTGACCCGCTGACGCAGAAAAACCAGCTGCCAATAGTTGTTTTCCACTTCCGCCACTGTTTGAATTACCAGCAGATTGAATTGCTGTTGACTTATCCGGGCGTTGTTTCGGGCGGCCTTGATGGAGGCCCGGTTAATATCAATTCCAAAATCCTTCAGCAGTGGTTGCCTGATCTCTATATCCAGGCTGTATTGGTAAAACGGATTGCGAAAATACCCGTCATCATCAGTGCGAAACCTCCTTAGTCGCTGAGCCATTTCTATCGAAGCACCGGTTGCCAGCCTTTTTCGCAGTCCCAGCGAATAGTTCTGATCGCTCTGTTTGTCAAACGGATCGCTGGGAAGCTGCTCCGTACCGGCAGGGGTTTTAATCGTGCGGGAACTAATACCAGAGTCCAGATTGGCCTGATCGAGCTTTTGGTACTGGGCGTCACTGAACAGCACTGCGTCAAATGCAGCTTCGGCCTGAACCACCTGGGTCATCTGAATAGCCGGGCTGTAACCGCCCACTCGAATATCCAGATTATGCTCCAGCGTTCGGCTGATGCACTCTTCCAGACCCAGTTCGACAACCTGCAAATCGCGGTCACCATAAAAAGGCTCCTGCACATCTTTCAAATCATCCCAGCTAAGTTTATAGCCGGCGTAGATCGATTCCAGGCGGTTCTTTGCACCGTAGCAAGTCGGTTCCGACAGGATTCCCGTCGCGATTATCGCCAACGTAATTACGCCAACAAAAAAGTTTTCCGGAGTAAATGTCCTTCTATACATTAATTTGGTGTCCTTTCGCGTTCACCAGTTGGTCTGGCCGTAACCGCAATCAAATACGGTTGCCCACGACGCTGTTTTTATTCATGAATTTTACTTGCCGACCTTTACCTCAACGCTTTCGTTAAAAATCACCGTGTCATCCTCATCCGTAAACTTAATGATCAGATTCCTGGGCAGCAGGGCCAGATTGTCCTTTGCTATATAAATCCTGAATCGACATTTTTTCAGATCGAAATGCGCACTTCGCAGCTTGCCGCTTCGGTTTCTGTAGCGATACCTGTTTTCCTGCAATTGTGTCAGTTTGCCCGCGTCGATAGAATATTTTTTACTACCCCAGTAAATTTCCACCTTCATCTTCGTCAGATCCAGCGGATAAGTTTTCGTCGCGATGCCGCCCAGAACCAACAGGTTGTCATTTGATCCGCTGTCATATGCAAACCGGAACCAGTTGCACTGCAGCCGGTCTTCGTAGTTACTCAAGAACTTCAACGATAAACCTCGCCCCCTGACTCTAGCCGTCGCCTGACCAAAGTAGTCTCCAATAACGATAGAAACCGGCACCGGCTCATTAAGCCCGGTCAGATCAACATCGCGGCCGATTATCCGGAAAATACCCTTGCCTAAATGGATCAGCATAGTAACCTTGCCCCCATCTTCAGACGATCCCTGATACAAATAGGCATCCCGGTTGCCCAGCTTCTTAAACGCCGGGTTGTTCTTGGTCGCGATAGTTGTTTGCCAAGGCCCCACCCGCACAAACAACTTATCTGCCTCGAAGTCATCCTTCTCAGCTGTGAATTTCCCCCAGACCCTGAACCTGTCCTTCGGATTGCTACGATTGCGGCTCGGAGTAAATACCCCAAATATACTGGTCATGGCCACCGGTTCAGCCAGGTGCCAGCCATCGTCGTTCGGATCGATGTTGTCCGGATTACCTGCGTTAGGGTCATCCATGTTCGGCCAGATATCCAACGCCAGCCCTACCGTTTTATGGTAAAAATTCCAGGATACCAAATCCTCGTTTTCGCCCTCGGACAGTTTCACCAGAACCAGCTTATCATCATAAGCCGATTGATTTTCCAGACTCTCATTCACCCCCAGAACCTCACTTACCCTTTGATCGTCTCCCTGGCCCAGGCTGATTTGCGTGCCCGTCTCAAAATCCTCAGCCATCAGCCGCAAGTGAATATCCGTATAATTCTCAAAGGGCACAATCTGATCGATTTGCGTAGCTTCGAAAACAGTTTCTCCGCCTGCCGCATCTCTGAATATCCATAAGTTATCATTAGTATCCCGGGCCATTAACAGCGTGCTCGCCGGACGTGATATTGCCGTTACAGCCGTTTCCTCAATTTTCAAACAGAGAACTCCCAGGTACTTTTCCTGGCTGCCGAGCATCTTGTAATCCATTTCCGCATAAGCACCCTGACCGCGATAAAGCCTCAACATTTTCGGATCAGCTCCGCTAAACTCCACTTCGCTGAAATCCTTACTCGAATTATCAAAGACCGGCTCCGTTTTCCCAAACCATACCCCACGCCAGCCGTCCCAACCGGTGTCGATTTCGCTGGTGTCGGCCGGATCAAAAAACTTCGGATTGCCGCTGTCCAGACTGCGATGTCGCAAATCCAGCACCAGCCCAACCGTATCATGATAAAAACTCCAACCCACATCATCTTCATCCGTCGGGTTCCACGTTTTTACAATCACCAGTTCATCATCATACATAGGCAGATGATCCAGGCTGCCCGTGAAACTGACAATCTGCTGACGTACTTCATTCGGCTCGGTTCCCGTAATTATCAGACGGTTAGGATCGTCCGGGTTATCCGAATCGACAGCTCCGCTGATCAGCCGCAAAACCATCTCATCTTCCAAATCACTCAACCGAACCACATTATATATTGAGTTGGCGTCCACCACTGGTCTGCCGTCAAACGTGTAGCTGGACACCCAGATCTCATCTGTTTCGTCCCTGGTCAAATAGATTGTAAAATCCCCCAGTGCATTCGGTTCATCCACCTGCCGCTGCCATTTCAGACAATTAACATTCAATACCGAATCAACAGTTTCTGTAAATATGTGGGTGTAATTGTTGTTGTGATATATCCCTTGACCGAAAAAACTCCGCGAGTTTCCACCCTGGGCATGCAAAAAAGGAATGTCGCTAAAGTCGCTGCTGTCGCTGCCAAACGAAAAAATTTCCGTTACCCGGTTAATCACCGCTCCGTTCGGCTTCGGAATATCCTCCAACACGGAATTAATCTCGTCCGTCGGCAGTTCCGCTATCGTATCAACCGTTGACAATCCGTCCAGCACGCTGCCGAATACACAGTAACCGGCACTGCCGGACCTGTAATCAAGACTGGAATTATTCTTGTGGTTGATAAAAAACTGGGCGGTAGCCGAGTTCGGGTCGCTCGTCCGGGCCATGGCAATCGTACCCCGCAGGTTCTTCAGGCCGTTGCTGGCTTCATTGATAATCGGATCGCCCGGCTCGCGGTAATACAGCGGATCTTTACTCCAGTTCGGGTTGCTGAAATTCGGATCCTCCAAAAACGTATAAAGGTCCGTGTCGTACACCCCCGCCTGGATCATAAAATTCTCAATTACCCGATGGAAAATGATCCCCTCATAAAAATTACTGTTCACATAATCCAGAAAATTTTCCACCGTTACCGGTGCCTTATCCGGATATAGCTCCAGCGTAATATCCCCGTAATTCGTCTCAATTCTCACCAAACTCTTAGGTGTCCCCGCTGATACCGCAACAGTCATCACCATCAACAGAATGAGTAAAAAACCGAAAATTCTTTTCATAATTTTGTACCAATCACAATTCAAAACTTAAGATGTCAGCTATTCCAAATTCCGCAAAGCCAATATAATTCCCCACCCGGTATCGCCCGTTTTTTCGGAATCCGTTTCCATATTTACCAAAATCCATTTCAGTACCGCTCAGTTCGTCCGGAT
>DAOWAK010000157.1 GCA_030634605.1 Sedimentisphaerales bacterium | reverse complement strand
GAACTCTTTATAGGTGCGGTTCGGCAACGCCCCGCAGCTCCGATTGTGTCGATGCCGGTGATTGTGCTGATTTTAACGATTGTGCTGACCGTTAATCAGCCCGCACAGGCCTATATCGGACCCGGCGCGGGTTTCGCCGTGCTGGGCAGTTTTCTGGTAATGCTTGGGGCAATGGCCGCTGCTGTGGTTACGATGTTTACCTGGCCGATCCGCTGGATCATCCGTTCGATCCGCAGCCGCCGGGCCCTGGCCAGGAGTAAAGTAAAAAAACTGGTAATTTTAGGACTCGACGGCCTGGACCCCGGCTTGGCAAACAAATTCATGGTTGACGGAAAACTTCCCAATTTCGCTCGGCTCAGAGACCAAGGCTGCTTCCATCGACTCCAAACCACCGTCCCTTCAATTTCGCCGGTAGCCTGGTCCTCTTTCCAGACTGGCAGCAATCCCGGCAAACACAATATTTTCGATTTTCTCACCCGCGACAAAAAAACCTATCTGCCCACGCTCAGCTCGGTCAGCATCCATCCGCCCCCGCGAAAACTCAAACTCGGAAAATACGAATTCCCAATCGGCAAAGCCGACGTTCGACTGCTCCGTAAGGGCAAACCATTCTGGCATTATCTCGGCGAACACGGAATCTTCAGTAATGTTCTCAGAGTACCCATCACTTTCCCCCCGGAAAAGTTCAAAGGCGTAACCCTCTCAGCCATGTGCGTGCCTGACCTGCGTGGCTCCCAGGGAACCTTTTCGTTCTTTACCACCCGCAAACTCGGCGACGGCGAATACATCGGCGGCGAACGCACCGAGGTCGTCAGGGAAAAAATTTCCAATAACTCAGAAATCATCCGCTCCGAACTTATCGGCCCGAACAATCCGATACTGGCCGAACACCCGGACATGAAATGTCCCTTTACTCTCACGCTAACCAACGGTAAAGCCGACAAAAAAAACAACCATCAGAAAAATGCTGATTCGCCGGATGCTCCCCATGCGGTTCTTAAAGTTAACGGCGAAACTCATAACCTCCAAAAAGGCTGTTATACCGACTGGATCACCGTCGAATTCAAAGCCGGACTCGGCATCAAGGTTCGCGGAATATGCCAGTTCCTGCTGCTCAACACCGACCCGGAATTAGAATTGTACGTCACCCCGATCAACATCGATCCCGAAAAACCCGCCATGCCCATCGCGCATCCGATGGTCTATTCCACTTATTTTGCCAAACAACAGGGCTCCTTCGCCACACTCGGACTGGCCGAAGACACCTGGGCCCTGAACAACAACATTCTCGACGATCAGACCTTTCTCCACCAATGCATTCAGGGTGATCAGGAAAGGGAAAAGATGTTCTTCGACGCTCTGGCCAAGGTCAAACGCGGCTTGGTTGTCTGCGTCTTTGACGGCACCGACCGCGTCCAGCACACCTACTGGCGCTACCTGGACGGCAAACACCCTGCCCGCGATTTCCAGAAGGACAATCAGGAACGCGACGCGATTGAAAAATTGTACCAGCGAATGGACAAAATCGTTGGCCGGACCATGGAAAAATGCAAAAGTCCCGACACCATCTTCATGATTGTTTCCGACCACGGCTTCAACACATTCCGCTATGGCGTTGACCTTAACCGTTGGCTCGAAGAAAACGGTTATCTGGTGCTCAAAGAAAATGGCCGGAACGAAAAATACCTCACCGGTATCGACTGGTCCCAAACCCGCGCCTACGCCGTGGGCCTTTCGGGCTTGTTCCTCAACCTCAAAGGCCGCGAAGCAAAGGGTATCGTCGACCCCGGCAACGAGGCTGCCGAACTGCGCAAGGAAATCGCCCAGAAACTTACCAAACTCATGGACCCCCATCGCAACACTGAAGCGGTTAAGCAGGTTTACAACGCCCAAAAAATCTATAGCGGCCCTTACAAAAACGAAGCTCCCGACCTGCTCGTGGGTTATATGGTCGGTTACCGGGCCTCTTGGGAAACCGCTGTCGGGCAGGTGACCGAAAAAATCTTCCACGAAAACACCAAAGCCTGGAGTGGCGACCACTGCATTGATCGCTCACTCGTGCCGGGCGTGCTGTTTTGCAATCGCAAAATCAACGTCGAACAACCTCGAATCATCGATCTCGGCCCCACCGTGCTGGACATGTTCGGCGTGGATGTCCCTCAACACATGGACGGCAAACCACTGGAAATCGTAACCAATGGCAAAAATGTTAATTCGCCACCCTTACCAAAAGAAACGAACCAGAAAACCAATGACAATTGACCGCGGCGAGCCGATTGTAAAGAAGTCGCAGGTGTCAAAATGAACAATAAAAACAAAAATATTAATCGCCGGGATTTCCTCAAAGCCACCACCGCCACTGCGGCCGGCCTGACCTGGGCAACCGCGCTAAAACCCGTCTGGGGCGGCGCATCAACTTCCCCCCAGCGAAAAAAAGTGGTCATCATCGGCATCGACGGCATGGACCCCAACCTGGCCCAATCCATGATGGATGCCGGCAAACTTCCCGCCTTCGATAAACTCCGTCGCGAGGGCGGCTACAGCAAACTGGGCACCTCCACCCCCCCCCAGAGCCCCGTCGCCTGGGCCAGCTTCATCAACGGCGCCGGTCCCGGCAGCCATGGAATCTTCGATTTCATCCATCGCAATCCCGATAAACAATGTGCACCTTTCTTCTCCGCCGCCGATACAATCATCGGTTCTGGTTTCTGGGAAGTCGGCGATCACCGACTGCAGTTGCCTTTCTGGCCATTCAATCACACTCCCACAAAAACTGTTCTTAAACGCGGTGGAACACCCTTCTGGGATTACCTCGATGCCGCCGGAATCGAATCCACCTTTTACGATCTGCCCAGCAATTATCCTCCCAGCAAATCCAAACACGGCCACCATCGCTGCCTCTCCGGAATGGGAACCCCTGACCTGCTCGGCTCCTACGGAACCTACCAGCATTTCGCCGAAGACGGACCCCTCCGTCCCACCGACGAAGGTGGCGGCTATCGCAGCATGCTCTTTTTCGAATCCGAAACCACCGAAGCCGAATTAATTGGCCCGCGAAACGAGTTTCTAACGTCTCCCAAACCGGTAAAGGTAAAATTCCAGGTCCATCGCGACATCGACTCCGATGCAGCCGCCATCGATATTCAAAACCACAAAATCCTGCTCAAAAAAGGACAGTGGTCTGCCTGGCTCAAAATCGATTTCGAAATGGTCATGCCCTCCTTTCTGCCTAACGAACACGTCAGTGGAATCTGTCGTTTTTATCTGCAGGAAGTCTCACCAAATTTCCGCCTCTACGTAACTCCGGTCAACATCGATCCCTCGGACCCGGCCGTGCAGATTACCGAACCGGAAAAATTCATCAAGGAAATTTCCCAGGACCTCGACCTCTTCTACACCACCGGCTTCCAGGAAGACCACAAAGCCCTGACCAACGGCGTCTTCTCCGACGATGAATACGTTACCCAGACCGCAAATGTCCTCGAAGAACGCTTCAATCTGCTCAATTATGCAACAACGAACTACGATGACGGCTTGCTATACTTCTATTTCTCCAGCACCGATTTACAGTCGCACATGTTCTGGTGGGATTCCAACGACAAACACCCCTTACGCTCGCCGGTAGGGGCAAAACATTATTTCGAACATCTCCAGTCCGTTTACAGCCGGATGGATAAAATGATCGCCGACATCCTCAAGCGTTACGGCAACGACGCCCTGGTAATGGTCCTCAGTGATCACGGCTTTGCCAATTTCAAACGACAGTTCGGCGTCAACACCTGGCTCCGCGATAACGGCTATCTCTATCCCGGCAACTGCAACTCAATTTTGAAAGACGCCGACTGGACCCGAACCCGCGTTTACGGACTGGGCATCAACGGCATTTATCTTAACCTCAAAGGCCGCGAACGCGACGGCGTCGTCCAGCCCGGCCCCCAAAGTGAACAGTTGCTCGACGAACTCACCGCCAAACTCATGGCTATTCGCGACACCAACGGACAACCCGTAATTCGCAACGTTTACCGCTCTTCCCGGGTTTATCAGGGCTCCGAAACCGCCCTGGCGCCCGATCTGGTTCTTGGTTACTATCGTGGATATCGCGCGTCATGGACCACCTGCCTGGGCGATACCGAACCGGAAATTCTTTCCGACAATAAATCCGCCTGGAGTGCCGACCATTGCAGCGATGCCCTGGAAGTGCCGGGTGTGTTATTCTGTAACCGACCAATCAAACACGCTTCACCCGCCCTGATGGACCTGGCTCCCTCGGTTCTGGCCGAATACAGCCTCGCCCGCCCCGACACCATGACCGGCACCAATATTTTTGAAACTTAACCGACAAGGAAAACACAGGAGTTCATAAATGGCAAAAATCAAACTTGATTCTTCCCTTTACGACCGTGCCAAACGTGTCGCCCAAATCGGCGGCTACAGCAGCGT
>DAOWAK010000203.1 GCA_030634605.1 Sedimentisphaerales bacterium | reverse complement strand
GATGAATATTCGCAACCTCGGCGACCTGCTCAGAGTCACCGAAGCCGAACTGCTCGCCTATAAGAATTTCGGCGAAACCAGCTTGCTCGAAATCAAAGCGATTCTCAACCAAAAAGGCCTTCGCCTCGGACAGATGCTCGAAGATCGCAACAACTTGTCGTTACCTACCCAGTCTGATTCCGACGAACAGGCCGAACCAGCTGAGGATGACATGTCCGCGCTCTCCGTTTCCGAGCTGGAATTATCGGTTCGGGCCCGCAAGGCGTTGCAAAGACTGAATTTGAATACCATTGGCGAACTGACTCGCTGCACCGAAGCCGAGTTGTTGGGTTGCAAAAACTTTGGCATGACCAGCCTCCAGGAAATCAAGCTGCGACTAAAGGTCAAAGACCTCTCGCTGCGGCAACTGGAAGAATAGCCTGGCGAAATTCGTCAAGGGTTTTTAGCCGGCTTGAGGTTAAGAAATTTGACTTGTTCATAACCGTAACTTTATTCGTTCGGTATCGACTATAAAATATGGAAATTCAATTTCCGGTTATTATTCATGGGACCATATGGTCCCGTTTGTTACTGGCGGCTGTGTTGGCAGCGGTAGCGGGCTGTGATCGCCAGGGGCTCGATGTTGAGCAGCAAAGGAAACAGACACCGGTTGTTTCGCCTGCAAATGCCGAACCACTTGGCCCGGAGGTGGACATCCGGGTGTTGTTGTTACAGGCCGACCGGGTAAAATTGACCTGTCCCGGCAGCTACACAATATGGAAAGTCGCCGGCGATAAAAAGTTGGCTGATTTACCCGGCCAAAGCGAAACAACACTGACTTTTGCCCACGGGTCCTGGCAATTGACCGACAGACAGGGCACGGCCTTGTTCTCGGCCCCGGCCGGTGCCGGTGATATCCTGGAAATCAGGCCCGGACCGAACAGCTTAATCGCTGTAGGAACAGAAAAAACCATGACTTATCGGGGCAGGGTGCGTTGTATCCTGCAGGGCGACAGTCGGATCGCGGTAGTTAATGTTTTGCCGATCGAGTCCTATCTGGATGGGGTCGTTGGTGCCGAGATGTGGTCCCACTGGCAGATGGAGGCCTTATGCTGCCAGAGCATCGCCAGCAGGACTTATGCGTTGTATCAGATTCATCGCCGCCAGGGACGAGGCCACTGGGACCTCCGCAGCACCCAGAACAGTCAGGTTTATCGCGGACTCACCGGTGAAAACCAGCGGGTCGCCCAAGCCGTCCGCCAGACACGTTCGATGGTGTTGGCTTGTGGACCGGCGGGAAAGGAAAAAATCTTCCCCGCCTATTTCAGTGCCATTTGCGGCGGGCACACTGAAGATGCTCAGGTCGTTTTTAAACAGGACCTGGAACCGCTAAAGGGCCGAAAATGCCCCTATTGTGAAAAGTCGGCCCCGGACGATTATTATCGCTGGCCGGAACTGGAACTTTCCAAAGAACTGGTCAGCCGGAAGCTTTTGGAGCGTTATTCATCGCTGAAAGATTTGAAAGCGATTGTGGATATTGAAGTTGTTCAGAAAAGTGAATATGGTCGCGTGGAAAAGCTCTCCCTGACCGGCAGTCAGGGCCTCAAACGCACAATTGCCGCCGAGCCCTTTCGCCTGGCAATTACTTCCGCCGAAAAACCGCTGCGCAGCAGTTGGTATCGGCTAAAGGATGGCCGCAGTGTCTGGAAATTCCAGAACGGCCGCGGTTTCGGACACGGCGTCGGCATGTGTCAGTATGGTTGCGAACAAATGGCCCGACAGGGCAGTAATTGCAGAACGATTTTACAGCATTACTACCCCCAGGCCATCCTCGTTAGAGCTTATTCAGGTTACGGTGCAAACTGATGGATATTTTTACCGTAACCAACAACAGCAGCGATACCCGGGCCCGCTGTGGTATATTGCAAACCACACACGGTCAGGTGGAAACACCGGTTTTCATGCCCGTGGGAACTCGCGGCAGCGTAAAAGGAATTTTGCCGGAGCAGTTGCAACAGGTATCGGCCCAGATGGTACTCGCCAATACCTATCATCTGCTGCTGCGGCCCGGCCCTGATGTCGTCGAAGCTTTAGGTGGCCTGCACCGCTTCATGGGTTGGCCCGGACCGATCCTGACCGACAGCGGCGGCTACCAAGTGTTTTCGTTGAGCAGCCTGAACCGCGTGGGCCAAGATGAAGTGGAATTCGTCTCGCACATTGACGGCGCGCGAATCCGCCTGGGGCCGAAATCCGCCACCGAGACCCAGAACCGTCTCGGAGCCGACATCATCATGGCTTTTGATGAATGCGTCGCGCTGCCCTGCGAAAAACAGCAGCTTCGTGATGCTGTGGAACGAACCATCCGCTGGGCCGAGCAGTCGCTCGCAGCCCATCGGCGATCCGACCAGTTGATGTTCGGCATCGTCCAGGGCGGCACTGATAAAGAATTACGCAGTTATTGCTGCGAAGAATTGATAAAACTGAATTTTCCCGGATACGCTATCGGCGGACTCAGCGTCGGCGAAGGGCACGATGACCTCATCGCCACCACCGATTTCACCGCGGCTCTGCTGCCGGAAGACCAGCCGCGTTACCTGATGGGCGTAGGTACTCCGCGGGACCTGGTAAAAGCCATCGCCCTGGGCATCGATATGTTTGATTGCGTGATGCCCACTCGCAACGGCCGAAACGCCTGTGCCTTCGTTAGCGACGGCACAATAAAACTTAGAAATGAAAAACATAAGCTCGACACCGGACCACTGGACGAGCAGTGCAGCTGTTATACCTGCCGGAATTTCTCCCGCGGGTATCTAAGGCACCTGTTCCTGGTCAACGAAATGGCAGGGCCGATTTTGCTGTCGCTGCACAACCTGGCTTTTTATCACGAACTGATCAGCCAGGCCCGAAACGCAATAAAACAGGATAATTACGCCCCATGGGCCCAAAAATGGGAGCATTACAACGTTAATCAAGATTAACAGGGCTCGAACAAAAAAAGATTCTGTAGGATGGGCTTTAGCCCATGCGGTTTAAAAAAAGTAAAGCCGAAACCGGCTAAGCTGAAAACAGGAAGGATTTATAATAATGGAAAAATTGTGGCTCAATATGATTGCTCAGACCCAAGGCGAAGCTGCACCCGGAGCAACTGCTACCGAAACCTCTACCACCCAGCAGGATCCCGCCGGCGAAAATCCGGATCAGGTGCCACAGGGTAAAAAAGGTCTCGGCGCCGACATCTTCCTGCTTATCGGCGGCATGTTCGTGGTCATGTACTTCTTCATGATCCGCCCCCAGAAAAAACGCCAGAAGCAGCAACAGCAGATGCAAACCGATCTGCAGAAAAACGCCCGCATCCGCACCATCGGCGGCATCATCGGCACCGTCGTCGATGTCCGTGATGACGAAGTAGTCATTAAAATCGACGAAGCTTCCAACACCAAAATGCGCATCACCAAAGGTGCTATTGGCAAGGTGCTTACCGAAGAAGAGCAAAAACCAGCTAAGTAACACTCATTAAAAATTGAACTTGTGAAAAGGGTTTTCACAAGGCGTGAAATTGTCGAATAAAAAAGGTTTACAGTTAAACAGGTAAAAAAGGCGAAAAGTAGATGAATCAGAAATTCAAATTTGTAATCATCCTGGCATTAATCGGTCTGTGCGTTTATGAAATCACTCCCCCGGCTGAAAAACTCAAGCCCGGCATCGATCTGGGCGGCGGAACCAGCCTGCTCTATCAAATCGATACCACCGGTCTGACTGACCTCGAACAACGTACCATCGCCCAGGACATGATCCGTATATTG
>DAOWAK010000024.1 GCA_030634605.1 Sedimentisphaerales bacterium | reverse complement strand
TTTGCCACAGAGGACACAGGGGGCTCAGAGGAATTAATATTTTTTGGCCAGAGAAGAAATTTCAGGAATCTTGCCACAGGACGGGCCGATTCTCGAAGCTATGCAAAAAATGTCGCCGGAGGATTACGGTCGGGCGGAGAGAAATCTCCCTCGGCACGAATTCATGGCTGCTGAGCATTCCCAGCTGAACCCGGGCGCCAAGGAACTGCTCGATCAACTGCGTCAGGAAAATCGACGGCGATCCCGGTGGGGCTGTCGGCAATCCCTTCGTTCCCTGCAAGTCGGGCAAAGCAGCTTTACCCCTTCCTGGCGGAGGGGGCTTTTTGGCAAAATTATTTTTCTGTGAACGGTTACCAAATTCTTATGCCATAAATAGTGACCGTTCGACGAACCATACACATGTGCGAAACGGTGTCGATGGAATGCTATGGTTGGAGGGAGAGGTGATTGATGTAAGGTTATTTTTTGCAGGAGATTAGGGCGCGGAGGGGTAAAATATGGGTAGCGGATCCGGTGCCGGGGAAGGAAGAGGGGGCAAGTTCCGATAAACTACGGTAAATATTGAAGTTGGGAGCGAAAAGGCTTGACTTTGGAGTGGGATTTCTGGTAGCATACCCATCAGCAAGGGTGCATGGCGGAGGCTCGCCAACAGGTTGACATATCCGCCTTGTAGGAAGTATATCGGTGCCAGCCGGGAAATATCTCGCCGAATTTTATTTATGAGGGAAGTAACTATGTTGCATCTGGAATCATTAGAGCCTCGTCGTTTACTGTCTGTGTTTGTTTATCCCGATGGTACAGATATCGAATACGGTAATGTCGGAGTGGGGCGTCCATCCGAAACGGACTATATCAATGTATATAATACGGGTCCGGAGACAGTCAACATCACGGAACTGAACTTTGCCGGGGACAGCAATTTTACCCAGTATGCACCCGCACCGGGTAAATCATTGCCATCGTCAGGGTTTTTTGGGATTAGTATGTTTACCGCTGATGAAGTTGTGCCGCTGAACCTGGGTGAAGTTATGCTGGTTGATATAAATACCGGTAATAATAATGGCGGTCGTGATCTGTATTATTTTGAGGCGGCGGCGGGTAAAAAAATTGAGGTAACGACGCTACTGGAACATCAGGGTAACCTTACTATGCAGCTTTATACAAATTATGGCGCAATGATGGATGAAGCCGATGCTTATTTCCGCAGTTGGGGGACTTCCGAGAATCCGGCGGTGATTGAATGTCCGGCCTATTACAGTGGTGGATATTACCTGGTGGTTGAGAGCTATAGCGGTAGGGTTTATCCGGGTCATTACAAGCTGAGGGTAAATACGGACCCGCAAGTTACAATTCCGGAAATTGATTTCAATACAGAAGTAGTGGGCAGCACCGGGGTGCATTCGGGTATGCTGAATGTCAATCCGGTTGCGGCAGACAATTATGAATGGCTGATGTTTGAAGCGGATTACGGTACGGAAATTAACGTATCGCTGAAATCATCTTTGGATGACGATCAGGCTAATCCGAACCAGAAGAATAATCTATCGGCGGAAGTGTATGATTTGTACGGACAAGCATTGGAAACGACCACCTCGGGCAGCCAGACTCCGCTATCGGAAACCATTTATGCTGACGGCAGTTACTACGTCCGGGTGATTTATAATGACATGTTCGATCAGTATCCGCCGTCAGATATTTCGTATCAGTTGACGGTGACCAATACCGGGACACTTTTGGAATTGGAGCCGGGTGAAATAACGAATATACCCGTCTGGCTGGTTCCGGATGAAATAAGAAACTACGATGGTTACGCGAATTTGAAGACAGATTTTGGAGGTGGCACACAGCACGATTTTACATTTCATGGTAATGGTGTCCCGGGCGACCTGCAAATAACGAATCTGGTAGTTACCAATCTGCCGGAATTTCCGTTTGTTCCGGAAGGCACCGTAGTTCCGGATTTTGTTCATTCGGGGGGCACGGTTGAAATATCGGCAACGATCTGGAACAGCGGTGCCGGTGATATAGATCAGGTGCCACAAATAAGGTTTGTGGTAAGCGAGGACCACATATTCGGCAACTCGGATGACATATATCTGGGAGCACCGATAGACCTGATGCCGTTGTACAGTTTCACACGGATGAATTTTGAAGCGACGCTGCAAATACCGGCGGGTCTGGAAGGTAATTATCGGATCATGGCAGGAGTAGATCCTTACAACTTTATTCCTGAGACTGAAGATTTGCAGAATCCGGTGCCGCCATATAAAGATACGAATAATGTTGCCTGGACGGCGAAGATGGTATTTTCGCCGGATGACGCGTTGATTGTCGATTCGGTTGCGGATCATTTTGATCTGTCGATAAATTACGGTAACCGGTTGCTGGGAACGGTCAACACGGAGTTAGTGTGGGTTTACAATAGCGGGAACGAGCTGATTACCGTGGAAGGATATGAACTGGCGACGGGTGGGCCGTTTATACTGCCGGGGCCTGCGGATCAGAATTATCAGCCGTTGCCGATTTCGATACCCTCGGGAGAAACGCGGGCGTTTCCGGTGATTTTCGCCCCTACGCAATACGCCCAGGACGGAAATAATCTTTATAGTGATACGCTCACTTTCAATGGAAGTGTCGGATTGAACTTTTCGGTAGAGTTGGCGGGTAATGTGTCGGGGCCTGATCTTATGGTTCTGGAAAATTCGGGTGCAGCAGAGAATGACGACAGCATGGATATGGGGCAAACACGAATGGGGCAATCATCAGATCCTCAACTCTTCACGCTAGCCAATCTTGGTGATCAGTATCTTTATATCAGCCACATGGATTTTACCGGCGGAGAATTTTCTGCCTTTAGTTATACTCCGGACATGCAATTGCCATTGGCGTTGGCGCCGGCGGGCCAAGCCGGTTCCACCTATGCTTTTCAGATGATATTTTCGCCCTATTCGACATCGGAGTTTCTTGATACTTTGACAATCAAGAGCAACGAAAACGCGGGCAGTTACGTGGTTAATCTGAAGGGTGAGGGAATCGCGCCGGAATTGGTGGTTCATGAATCTTTGGGTGATTCGAATGATAATTACCTGCCTTTCGGGTGGCACCCGTTGGGTGAGACGACGACGACCGAGATTACGCTGAGTGATTATGGTACCGACGCCTTGACAATACACGGCTGGAGTTTCGGCAACGCGATTGCTGATGATTTTTCGGTGGACATAATAAACGATCCGGCATTAAGCGGTGACGATGTTGTGCTGGGTACAAATGAGTCAATTACACTGCAAGTCAGCTTTATGGCGCCCGCGGAGGGAGCCTATAATGACACGCTGACGATATTCAGCGATGACGGTGAGCAGACGGTTAACCTGTCGAGCCTGGCGGGACAGTCGGCAATGCCTGCGCTGCAATTTATTCATGAAGGCAGCTATAGTGAGCAGCTCGACCTGGATATGGACGACATTTTAATGGGGCAGTTCGATACGGAGCTGTTCTATATTAATAATAACGGTTCGGTGGAATTGAATCTGGCTGATCTGGAGTTGCAGGGAGTGGGCTTTAACTTGATCCATCCGGTGGTTTTCGAGGCGCTGGTATTGCAGCCGGGCGAAAATCTTCCGGTGGTAGTGCGTTTTGACGCGGCGGCCCAACGTGGAACGGGAAATTTTGTCGGCTCGTTTGACATTAACGGTTCCGCCGGTGATTTTTCAGTTCCGATTGAAGTTGAAGTGGTGACGCCGGAAATATCACTGAATCCGCATGACGTTCTGGATTTCGGCACAATTAATGAAAGTGAGACGGCAGAGCAGTTGCTGGCGGTTTCGAACCTGGAAGGCAGTGCGGATCTGGTTATTTCGGAATGGCTGATTAATGATCCGCAATTTTCTATCGAAGTGCCGGCGGAGAATCTGGTTGGCGGTCAGATTGTGATCCCGGCTGGTAGTGCGATCAACCTGACGGTGGTTTATCAGCCAAATGAATACGGCAGTGTGGACGAGAGCACCATGCTGACGCTGATATCCAATGACTTCGATGAACCGCTAAGCGAGGTTTCTCTGGCGGCACAGAACCTGGGTGAGCCGGTTAAGTTGGCAGCCCGGGAGAATTATGGTTTTTATGATTCAGACGGAGACCTGGTTCGGATCACGATGACCAATGGATCGGCGCTGCTGTATCTGAATAACGGTCAGTTTACGGGCGGGGACATTGAGGTTCTGACATTGCTGGACACTAACGCCCGTACCAGAGTGAACATTTCGGTTAAGGGCAAGACCAGCATCAAGCAGATTATTTCGGAAAACAGCCTGGGTACGCTAAACGCCCCTGGTGTAACGGTGCACGGGATGGACATTAACGGATCGTTAAACCAGATGTTGCTGGGAGACGTGGGGGCGAACGCCCAAATCAATATCGCCGAGTCTTCAAGACCCATGGTAATTAAAGCCGGAAAGATTCATGAGAATGTGGATTTTGATCTTACCGGCATCGCCGTAAGAATCTTCCAGGCTAAATCATTCGGCCCAAACGGAAGTCTGCTTGCCAAGAGCATTAATATCGCTAAAATTACCCATGGTAACCTGGACGCCGCCCTGGTTGCTCAGTCGGGCAGCATCAACCGCACAATCGTTCGCGGGAACTTTGGCGGAGATTTGCTGGCGGAAAAAAATATCGGAACGGTTTTGAGCAAAACGGGAAGCATTACCGGTTCGTTAACGGCCCGGAACGGTTCGATCAATCAGGTTAATGCGAGGGAAAATCTTTCAGCGGACATCGTTGCCCAGCTCAACATCAGGAATCTGATTGCCCGAACGGGTACCTTCAGTGCAACGGTCCGGGCGGAAAAGGTTAATTCTATCGCGGCGGTTAACATGGACCAGGCAATCGTCAGTGTGGCCGATTATCTTGGAGTGGTGAACATCAAGGCAGACGTGCGGAATTCTCATATTCTGAGCGGTTACGATATCGGAATGGACGGAATACCGGACAATGCTACGGATGTTCTGACGGCGGGTGATATTAACGTATTCCGTTTTGGCGGAGAATTCAGTAATACCTATGTTGCTGCGGGTGTCATGACCGAAAATATTTATACCAGCCTGTTGCTGGGGTCAGCCTCCGGTCGTGATCATAGCAGTGGAAATGGTGCCATTGGAAAAGTTCAGGGCACCAACATAGATTTCGACAGCGGCGGAGCGAGTTTTGGCTTCTATGCCGCCGAGACTATCGGAACCAACCTGCTAGCCCAAGAAAACTTTGACGTATTAGTCAATCTCTAGCAGACCGATCTCGATAACTGTCGGAACAAGCACGGGTTTGTACAATTAAATCCGTGCTTGTTTTTTTTCGCAGCAGTAATAAACTGAGATCATGAGAATCAAGGTCAGTTGCAATCAATGCGGGTATGTTTTTTTAATAGACGGTCGCTTTGCCGGGCGGGCTTTTCGTTGTCCGAACTGTGACGGTATAATAAAAACGACGCGGCCAACCAGGAGGGCCGGCGAGGGGGAATCCGAGTCGAAATCTGCAGTTGACGAGAATCAACTGTGGCCCGGAGTACCTGAGTCCAAAAAGCCAAGCACCCCGTCTGAGGAGGTTCAATCCGGAGCAGATGGGACGGTATTCGATAGTGACAAATACGAAACAACAGCTAAACCCTATGAACCGTCGAGTGCTTTTCGGCGGGATTTATTGAGATTTATAACGCCGATTCAAACGGCAGGCGAGCTGCCAACGTTTATTTGTATGCTGGTTTTGTTTGTGGCGTGGCCTTTTATGGGGGTTATCAGTTTCTGCTGCTGTTGGGGTATTTTTATTCAACTTGCCTTCGGGGGCTGTTTTTGTTCATTTTTTTTCAGCATAATTACAGACACCGCGGAGGGTTGCGACGAACTGCCCTATCTTGGCTCGCTCAAAGAAGCATTGGAGCACCCCTGGTCTCAGATAATTGTGCCGCTGACAAGTTTCCTAGCGGCCCTATTTTATTGTGCCCTGCCGTGTATGATCATAGCTTCGATATACAGCTCCATTACAAATGACATCGAGATCACCAATCAACCGATCCGGTTTATACTTTCAGTAATATTTTTTGCGGGATTGTTCTTCTGGCCGATGGTTGCGTTGATTCTGGCCTTCGATCAACTCACTTTGCTATTTCGTCCGGATATTATATTTCGATCCATCATAGCCATCTGGAAACCTTACCTGATGGCCTGGGTAGCCCTGCTGATTGCATTTGGTGTTTTGTTTTTTGAGCAGTCAAAAATGCCGAATTTCCAGGAAGTAGGACTTGAATTGACTCCTAAAGTGTATGGTTTTGTGGCTCTTCAGTTGGTTGGTTTGATAGTCTTTATTTATGCGATGCGGGTGATTGGTTTGCTTTATCGTCATTTTGACGACCGTCTGTTGTGGCAAGCACCGAAAGAGGACAAGCACCCTTTGGAAAAAGATTGATACTTTTTTCCGGCCAGCTAGAAACAACGTAAAGTTATTCCGTCGTCAATAAAGTCACTGCCCGTTCCCCGATCGGTGTCGAGGACAAGCTTCACGGGCATGACAGGTCGAATCGGTCAGTTTGAGTGAGTTACTGTTGGTGATTGAGGAAGATGTCACGGACTTCTCGTAAGGGGTAGCCGCTTTCGTTGATTTGTTTAACTAATTTGATGCGTTTGATGGCTTTTTGATCGAAGAGCTGGTGGCCGCTGGGGGTTCTTTGGGTGGGTTCGACCAGGCCGCACATTAGATAGTACTGCAAGGTCTGCTTAGAAACACCCCCGGCTTTTGCGGCCTGGGAAATGCGCATTAACTGAGGTTGAGGTTTTTTCTCCTGGCACATAATAAATCGCTAAGCTTAGAAAAGCCCGAAGAATGGTTTTTTAACTTTTTCGAGCAGTTCCAGATCGAACTGTTGATATTCCACCATCAAAATCCGGTCCTGACCGAACTGCTGGTGTTTGTCGCTGCGAATAACCTCGATCCGTCCGGGGAGGGTTAAGCCCTGGTCTAACTGACGATAATCACTCATAGTCAGTCCCAGATAGCCGACCTGGTCATCGCTAAGAGGGTAACGCAGCCAAAGGCGGCTGAATTGGTGAGTTTCGGTGTCGATCCAGGCGATGAGCAGCATTTGGTTCTGGTTTTGCCAAAGTTTGGGGGCGCCCAGTATTAATCCGGAGATTCCGATTTTATGCATGAGTCGGCCGGCTTTGCGTTGCTGGCCCAGATAGCGGATGGTCAGGTCATCGCGGAGCAGTCCGGGCACCTGGGTCAGGACGTGTCCGAGCAAGCGCAGTTTCAAAGCGGCGCCGTAGAGCTTTTCCGGGTTCTGATCGTGCACGAAATTCATGGAACCCTGGAAAATTATTTCGGCCTGGCCATCTGCGGAAAGATTTTCGCGTAAGATGCCGGACGGTTCTTTACTGAGGACTGAAACAGCGCAGCATTCCTGAAACTCTATGGTCTGCTGCTGTTCGATAAGGACGTGTGACCCGTCAGGTTCAAAAACGGTGGCCACTGCTTTAGCTTCGATTTTTTGCAATCGGCTCCAGAGATCAAAACCACCGCTGGCGGCAACACTCCGGCGTAAAGCGGTATCCAGACGAGTGTCATGGAAATCAGCCAAACGTTGCTGCATTAATTGAGCCTTGGTAGCGCAACCTGTGGTGGAAATTAAAATGACGGCTGCCAACGCAATCCAAAAGTGTTTGATTAGAAAACCGCTAAATTGCTTCATTGTCCAGTCTCCGTTGATAAAAATCTCAGGTAATTTATTTGTTTGCTTTTAAAAATCAATCCGTGCCCGCCAGTCGCTTGTATTGTTGGTAGCGTTCGGCGTATTCGATGGCCAATTGTTCATGGAGTTTTTTTGCTTCATCGGGAAACTGCTTGGTAAGGGTGGAATAGCGAACTTCACCCATGATAAATTCTTCCAGGTCGGCGGTGGGTTCTTTGGAGTCGAGCAGCAGGGGATTTTTGCCTTCGGCCTTGAGCAGCGGATTGTAGCGGTAGAGCAACCAGTAGCCGCAGTCCACGGCCCGTTTTTCTTCGAACTGAGTCTTGCCCATGTTGATGCCGTGGTTGATACAAGGAGAATAAGCCAGGATCAGCGAGGGGCCGGGGTAACTTTCGGCTTCGTGCATGGCTTTCATCAGTTGGGCTTTGTTGGAACCCATGGCAACCGAAGCGACATAAACGTAACCGTAAGTCATGGCCATCAGGCCGAGATCTTTTTTCTTGGTTTTTTTGCCGGAAGCGGCGAACTTGGCGACTGACCCGGTGGGTGTTGCTTTGCTACTCTGGCCGCCGGTGTTGGAATAGACTTCGGTGTCCATTACCAGGATATTAACATCCTCGCCGCTGGCCAGGACGTGATCGACGCCGCCGAAACCGATGTCATAAGCCCAACCGTCACCGCCAAAGACCCAGACACTTTTCTTGGTGAGCAGGTCCTGCATAGATAGGATTTCGTTGAGCAGAGCATCGTCGCCAGCTTTGGGGGCGATTAATTCTCTGATGGTGTCGCCGGTCTGGCGGGATTTTTCGCCGTCGTTCATGTTGTCGAGCCAGGCCTGGAAGGCTTCTTTGAGTTCCGGTGAAACTGCGGTGTCGAGAGCCTGACGGATTTTGTCAGCGAGGTAATCGCGGCGCTGGCTAAAGGCCAGGTTGAAGCCGTAACCGAATTCGGCGTTATCCTCAAAGAGCGAATTGGCCCAGGCGGGTCCGTAACCTTTTTCGTTGACGGTGTAAGGACAGCTCGGAGCGGAGCCGCCGTAAATACTGGAGCAGCCGGTTGCGTTGGCGATAACCATGCGGTCGCCGAACAACTGGGTAATCAGTTTGACGTAAGGAGTTTCGCCGCAGCCCGGACAGGCACCGTTGAATTCGAATAGCGGTTGTTCGAACTGGCTACCCTTGAAGGAGGTTTTGCCGAGCGGATTGCGAATGGGAATGGTGGTGGAAAACTCCCAGTTGGGAATCTGGACATCCTTCTGGCTGGGCAGCGGTTTCATGAGCAGAGCTTTTTCCTTGGCGGGGCAGATGTCGGCACAATTGCCGCAGCCGGTGCAGT
>DAOWAK010000090.1 GCA_030634605.1 Sedimentisphaerales bacterium | reverse complement strand
CGCTGATAAACTTCACCGGCAGCAGTCCGATTAAGACATTCTCGCCGGTTTAGAGAACCATCAGAGCAGGCAACTGTCTGGCAGCGTCTTTTGCCGGCCAATTCTGGGGTAAACGCAAAACATCAATTGACCTAACGTGTTTCTATGAAGCCACTTAGGCCAACTCCCTTTCGATTGTCTCTTCCCCGGCCCAATCACCTGAATTTTGGAGCATTTCACAGTGAAATCCCGATGATAAATGGATGGACCATAAGAAATTGCAATAAACGTGACTTTGATAAAGTTGCGAAACGAGACAAATTATAGCTGCGTCGATCCGGCAGAGAAGTGCAACTTAAGAGCTAGATACAGGAGAAGCCGCAAAACCAATGGAAGCAAGACAGGCAATGAATCGACTCGCGTTGACATTTTTGGCATTGGCGTTATGCGTTTTTACGCTGGTTAGCCTGGTTAGTTTTAATGTTTGCGACTGGCCCAATCCGGACGTGGCTCCGTCGATGGTTCAGCACAATCTTTGCGGGCGAGCCGGTGCTTTTATCGCTTATCATCTGAATTATTATGTGGGGCCCTCGAGCATGGTCCTGGCGGTGGTGGCGATAATCTGGTTGGTGCTCTACGGCATGAACAAACCCATTGAGCAATGGGTTCTGCGGTTGATCGGCGTGGCTTTGGTTTGTGCGGTGATATCCGCGCTGGCCTATCTGATAAAGCCTGGTTCGGTAAACTCGCTTGCGCATGGTAATGGGGGAGTGCTCGGTATTGCGTTAGGGCATTTCCTTCGGATCAACGCGGACGTGACCGGGGCAATATTGATTCTGGGGGCTACTTTATTGGTTGGGCTGCTGCTGGCGGCGGACAATGTGATAATGCTGCTGCCGTCGTTGTTGGGCCGGGTTGTCGAACGGATCCGGCGGGCGGGGCCGGTGCTGGCTGGGGTGGGGTCGCGGGCGGGGAATGTGCGCGATCGGGCCAAAAAGCAAATTGCCGAAACCACCCGCGCCATTACCGCGGTTATGCCAACATCCCAGCGTGAAGCGGCTATTCGTGAAGTTACCTGTCTCCAAAAAGAACCGCTGAAAGATGAGGAAGAGCCGGTCGATAAGGAGGATATGATTGACGAAGAGACTGCTCAAGAGCAATCTGCCCAATCAGAATCCGAAGATGATGATTCCGAATCCGTATTAAAGAACGAGCAAATTTATGGCGGGCAAAATAAAAAGGACCTGAAATCGGTCGAGGCTCTGTCGGAGGTTCTCGAACGGATGCGCGGCAAGATGCCGGTTACCGCGGCGGCGCCGGCGGGTGTCGATCTGGGCGGTTTCAAAGATTATAAATTCCCCACGCTCGATCTGCTTAGTGAGCCGGTGCTGGGGTTTTCTTCTCTGCAGGAAAAAATCGTTATAGAAAAATCCCGGGTGCTCGAAAAAACCTTGTCCGATTTCAACATCAACGCCGAGGTGGTCGATGCCGAGACCGGTCCGGTCATTACCATGTTCGAGTTAAAACTGGCGCCGGGCGTAAAAGTTTCGCAGATATCCAACCTTTCCAACGATCTGGCTCGCTCGCTCGGAGCAGCTGCGGTTCGGGTAGTCGCGCCGTTGCCGGGCAAACACACCATCGGCATCGAAGTGCCCAACGTGGAAAAGGAAAAAGTTCGCATCAAAGAGCTGCTGCAACTGAGCGGATCCCGACCGGGCAAGATGCAGATTCCACTGTTTTTGGGTAAGGACGCTTCCGGTGAAGCTTTGGTGGTTGACCTGACTGCTCTGCCTCACGCGCTGATCGCGGGCACAACCGGTTCCGGAAAAAGTATCTGTATCAACAGCATTATCATGAGCATCATCCTGACCCAGCGGCCGGACCTGGTTAAGCTGATCCTGGTTGATCCCAAGATGGTCGAGATGAACATCTTCCGCGATCTGCCGCACCTGATGTGTCCGATCGTAACCGAAATGAAACGGGCCGAGCACATTCTGGAATGGCTGACGGTGAAAATGGATGAGCGTTACGCACTGCTGGCTGAGGCCCGCGTGCGCAACATCGACGGCTTCAACCGGCTAACCAAGGATCAGATTTACGAACGCTTCTGCCCCTCCAGCGAAGACGAAAAAACCAAGATTCCTCTGCGGCTGCCTTATATCGTGATTATCATCGACGAACTGGCGGATCTGATGATGACCTCCGCCAAGGAAGTCGAGGGCCACATCATCCGTCTGGCCCAGAAAAGCCGGGCCGTGGGCATTCACATTGTCCTGGCCACTCAAAGACCCCAGGCTACCGTTGTAACCGGGCTGATCAAGAGCAACCTGCCCAGCCGAATCAGTTTCCGCGTCGCGGCCCGGATGGACAGCCGCATCGTGCTGGATCAAAATGGTGCCGAAACCCTGCTCGGCCGCGGCGATATGCTGTTCCTGCAACCCGGCACCAGCGAACTGGTCCGAGCCCAGGGAACCTTCCTCAGCGATGACGAGATTCACCGCGTCATGAAGTTTGTCAAGGAAGTTGCCATGCCGCATTATCACCCCGAACTGATGCAGCTGGATCGGATCGATCCGGACAACCTGGAAAAAGACGAACTGTTCGACGAAGCGGTCAAAATCATCCTCCAAACCAAACGCGGCAGTGTTTCGCTACTGCAGCGTCGCCTTAATGTCGGTTATTCGCGGGCTTCGCGATTGATCGACCAGATGGCCATCGCCGGCATCGTGGGCGAATACAAAGGTTCCCAGGCCCGCGAAGTGCTAATCTCCGCGAAAGACTACGAACGCATTAAGCAGCAAATGGAACGTGACGCCGCTCAGGGCTTTACCGATCTGCAGCAGGACAGTACCGAGCAGGATTATTCCGGCGCTCCCGGCGGCGGCGATACATCCGACGCTGTACCGACGGAACCGATCAGCGAAATTCATCAGAATGAAGTTCAGCTCGACGACCTTGTAAATAACGAAGCCGAAGTGCTGGAAGATTTAGACGAAACCGCCGAACAGGAAGATTCCCCCGAAGCAGAAACCGACGAAATCGACGAAATCGACGAAGTTGAAGAAGAGTCGGGCAAGGTTGAGAACGAATATGAAGATGAGAAGGATGAGGAAGAAGAAGTCGATGACGATGTCGCTATGGAAGTCGCCAACGAACAAGGTGAAGATGACGATGACAAATATTAAGTACGAATATGAATACGAGTACGTCGATGCAGAAGAAGCAGGTGAGGGAGAGGAAGAGGAGAAAGATTAGGCGGGTGAAACCTTGAATTTGACTTGAGCGGGACCTTGAATTTTGTCGGGGTGGTCGCTATCATAGTGTCCAATGCAAAACGGTTCGACGACATCTTCTGACCTTAACCAGCTGATTCGGGTGAATTTCATATCCCTGGGTTGTGCCAAGAATCTGGTCGATACGGAAAAAATGCTTGCCACCCTCGCCGAAGGAGGCCTGCTACTGGTCGGTCCCGACGATCCGGCTGACGTGACCATCATCAACACCTGCAGTTTCATCGAGTCCGCCCGCCAGGAAGCTTTTGAAACCATTGAGGAGGTTATTGATCTCAAGCAAGCCGGCCAGACCGGTCGTGTTGTTGTGGCAGGCTGCCTGGCTCAGCAGTGGGCCGACAAATTGAAAGCCCGCCTGCCGGAAATCGACGCTGTGGTGGGCCTGTCCGGCCGGGCGCAAATCGACAGAATTGTCAAAGAACTTGTACAGCACCCGGAGCAGACCGCCAATGCTGATCGGGTCTTCGTTGATTCCTTTCGCGGGCCAGTCCAGCAGGACCGCGGCCGACTGCGTATTACTGACCCCGGCTGGGCTTATTTGCGGGTCAGCGAGGGCTGCAATCAGGGCTGCACCTTCTGCACGATCCCAGCTATACGCGGCCCCTTTCGCAGTAAAGACCCTGACGAAATTCTAGCTGAAGCTGCCGAGCTGATCTCCGACGGTGTTCTGGAAATCAATCTCATCGGCCAGGAAACCACCGGCTTCGGCCACGACATCAACCATCCGGACGGCCTGGCCAATCTGCTCACTCAGCTCAACGAACTGCCCGGTCTGGAATGGCTGCGAGTGCTTTACGCTCACCCAGCTTCCCTGACCGATCCGCTGATTGAGACCATGGCTGATTGCGAAAAGGTTCTGCCATACATCGATTTGCCGCTGCAACACATCAACGACCGCATTCTCAAACTCATGAACCGCCACATCACCCGCTCCCAGACCGAAACACTTATCCAAAAACTCCGCGACCGTATTAAAAACCTCACTCTGCGAACGACGCTGATAATTGGATTTCCTTCCGAAACAGATCAGGAGTTTCAGGAGTTGCTCGATTTCGTAACCAGCAACCGCTTTGAAGCCCTGGGCGCTTTCGCTTACTCGGCGGAAGCCGGCACCGCTGCGGCCCGCCTGGGCAATCATCTTCCGGACGATCTCAAGCAGCAGCGACTCGATGAACTGATGCTCGCCCAACAGCAGATCGCCTTTGAACAGGCTGACGCGCTCGTGGGCCAATCGCTGTCCTGTCTGCTTTGCCGGGAGCTGCCGGACTATGAAGTTGACCGGCTGAATCTCGACAATCAGCTAAGCTGGTTCGCCGCCCGTCATCCGGGCCAAGCCCCGGAAATGGACAGCCTGTGCTATCTGGCTGCTGACAGTTCCTTTGCCTCTGAAAATGTTAATCTCGATCAGATTGATCCCAACCTGAGTAATCCCGACCAGGTTAGCCCCGACCAGATTCAGTTCTATCAGATCGAGCCCGATCAAATTGTCCCCGCCACCATAACCAGCCGAGACGATTACGACCTGCTCGGCCACATCCAGATCGATTAGAGGTAACCAGCAAATGACCGAAAAATCTAAAGTTTCACCTTTTCTGCAAAAACTGCCCAACCTGATCACCGGATCCCGGTTGTTTTTTGCCGCCGGTTTTCTGGTGCTCTTGCTCATGGTAGATCGTCAGGAACTTAGAGATGCTGCACTTGATTCGCAAAAGTGGAAACTGGACTGGGCTTTCATCCTTTTCATCATTGCTGGCGTTACGGATATTATCGACGGTCCCCTCGCCCGCCGTTTCAATGTAACCAGCCAGTTCGGCCGCAACTTTGATCCCCTGGTGGATAAAATCCTGATTGCCGGGGGCTTCATAACCCTGGCTATTTATCCGACTGATCTCACCGCCCTGGCCTGGTGGATGGTGGCTGTGATTCTGGCCCGCGAAATCCTGGTTACGATTATTCGGCAAATCTCCGAAAAAAAAGGTATCGACTTCCGCGCCACCAGCGCCGGAAAAATTAAAATGCTCCTGCAAAGCGTCACTATCGGCACCATAATTTTTTACATCGCCCACTGCCAGGGACAGACCTGGGCCATATGGGTTCGCGACATATTAGTTTATTTCACCGTAGCTTTCACCGCCTTTTCCGCATTTGTTTACCTACGCCGACTTAAGGTTTTATTCAAAAAATAATCTCCCCGGACTGGCACAGCGGTGCGAAACTTGTCTTTTTTATTCAAGCCCACCACCTGCTTTAAATTCCCCGGCTGCTGGTGTATAATGGCTGCATGGATAAAGCTGCTTTAAGAATCATCGACGCCAATTTCAACCGTGCCCGCGAAGCGCTGCGGGTGATCGAGGAATTCGCCCGGTTCGTTTGCGACGATGCCCCAAACAGTCAAATCGCCAAGCAGTTGCGTCACGATCTCTGCCAAATCATCAGCCAGTTGCCCGATCTCGACCTGCTCAACTCCCGCGACACCCCGGGCGATGTTGGTACTTCGATAGCAGTTCCTACCGAATCAGCCCGACCCAACACCGCCGCAGTGCTCCAGGCCGCCCTCAAACGCCTGCCCGAAGCGCTGCGTTGCATGGAAGAATACGCCAAAATCGACTTCCCGGAAACTGCCAGCCGGATTGAAAAATTACGCTACCGGGGTTACGAGCTGGAAAAACAGCTTCTAAGCACCGCCCAACGCCGGGACCGCTTCGCCCACGTTCG
>DAOWAK010000108.1 GCA_030634605.1 Sedimentisphaerales bacterium | reverse complement strand
GCCGCCGTCAACTCCGCCCGGTGCAGGCACAGGATAGGTGTTCCAGGCGCCTTTCGGATTGCTGGTTTCAGAGACCGAAATATTTACAGGCTTTTTTTTATCCTTGTCCCACGGGTTCCACAGGTTAAATCCGAACACCCGGTTGTGAGGATCAAAGAACAGCTTGGGGTCGATGCCGCCGTTAAAGCAAGATTGGCGAACACCTTGAACGAAATTCCCTTTCTTGTCATAGATAATCAGGCCCAAGTTGGTTCCATGAAGTACAAAACCACCCCCCACAGCGATCTGCGGATCGACCTGTCGGTTGCCATCCATCGCTCCATCAAAAACCAAATAGCCTTCGACTATTCTCGGATTACCACCCTGTTTACGCTCTGAACATTTACCCTTTTTGTTGAAAGATTCGTTTCTGATCGGTGTGATTGTATCGGTTCGTGAGGGGGTTGCTTCACTGCCGGGTTCGACTTGGGCGGCTCTGCGGCGTTCTGGTCGGGCTCTGTTGCGCAGCAGTTCGGCAGTGCCGCGTTTGCCGTTCGCCTGCATTTTGCCCCGATCGCTTTTAATTACTCCTGTAAGCTTATCGTTTGATATGGTCGCTTCGAAAGTCGATTTCCTTTCCTGGTTCCGAAACCTGCTTGTTCGGGTAAAAGTCAGTTTGCCATTTTTGAATTTAACCTCCGACAAAACACTCTCACCCCTGTTGCTGGTCCATGTTCCGGCCAGTTCGCCTTTGTCGTTTGTATATATCCGCAGTTTATTGTCGAACTGTCGTTCGCCAAACGACATCGTAATATCCCAGTATCCGATAATATCCTTAGTATTCCCAGCTGCTGTTCCTGCCCATGCCAGTGTTATCAGAAAAAATGAAAGTAACGATTTGGCAGTTCTGTTACTTAATGCCGATTGATACATAGTTGTACTCCCTGAATAGTTGTTGTATTGACTCTATGTCAGTGCATTTTTGCACTTATGGTTAACTCTTTACCGGAAACAAAAACACATCGTCGCGCGACAAAAGCAGCGACTATTACAATATATACCCAATGGGTATCATAATGCCTGGCAGGGCCTTTCCTAAAGGGCTGTCAGATTTAGATTTACAAAACGAGCAACATGGCATTTTCATCTGTGATCGGTATATGTAGTTAGTTCCTGTTGCGGAAGCGACTTTTTGTCATTCCCGCGAAAGCGGGAATCCAGTATTTCGACCCCAAAATGGGGTTTCGCTAACGTACGGTTTTGCATAATTAAAAAAAACGTCTTTCCGCAACAGTAACTAGTTAGGATTTTTAAACGGTAAGGTCCTGGGCGAGTGATTCGATCATTTTGTTGAGTTGTTTTTGTTTGGATTGTTTCTGGGTTTGTAGGTCTTTGGTGGATTTATCGATGGATTCCAGTCGGGATTCCTGTTGGGTGAGTTGGCCGATGTATCGGCTGCGGAGTCGATTTTCTTCTTCGGTTCGGCCGAGGCTTCTGAGGTTGTCGCGGAGGCGTTTCTGGTCATTGAAGATGCTGCTTTTTTCGGTTTGCAGTTGGTTGATGGCCCGGTCGATGTTGACGATTTCGGCTTTGATGGCGACGATTTGGTCGAGTTGTTTGCGGGTCTGTTCGGTGATGTATTTGTCGCGGGCGTAGATCAGAATCTGTTCGGGGGTGATGTTGGTGACGGCCAGGGTGTCCCAGCGGTCGCGTTCTTCCTTGACAGTGAATTTGGCGGGTTTGCCGGCGGGGAGCTTTACTTCAAAGCGTTTGTAGCTGTCGGTTACCTCAATGGGTTTTTTTTTGTTTAGCAGTTTCCAGCCGGTGTGCAGGGGGTGTTCGATGACCACGGTCTTATCGCGTTTGTCCTTGTTGTCCAGGTTGTAGGTTTTGGTTTCGATAATCGCGCGGTGCATCCGCATGGTGCCGCGATTGATGATGACGCGGTCGATACGTTCGCTTTTGCTGTCGATTTTGGTGTTGACGTGGGTGCCGAGGTCAACGGCGTAAGTGATGTAACGCTGCTCGTCAGGTTTTACGGTTTTGATCAGTGCTTCACCGACGTAGCTGTCCTGCTGAAAGACAGTGAGTGGGCCGCCTTCGAGGGTCAGGCCGGTAGTGTTTTTGAGCCGAACGGCGGCGAGGGGATTTTTGGCCCGGGCCGATTCGTTGTAAAGGGCAACAGCTGAGCCTTCGACCTGAGCAGCGACGATGGGCAGCATGGCGGAGCGATTTCGGGCTACGGTTACGGGGTGATCTATTTTGTACTCGAACAGGTCGCCGACTTCGCGGGTGACGGTTTCGGCTTTGAGTTGCTGCATTCTTTCACCTATACCGCGGCGCATACCGCCAAGCACTCCAAAAGCTAAATTTTCCTGCATATCTGATGCTGCAGCCGATGCTTTTGCCAAGCGGCGTCCGCGCGATCGTCTGGCGAGTTCATTGCGAGGCTTTTCAGCGGCCATATCCAGGGCGATTCCGGACTGGGGGACGGTTGGGGCCAGGGCGATTTCTTCTTCGACCTCAATTACGGGTCGTTTTTTGAACCAGGGATTATACAGGTCCAGCACGAAGGAGATCGGCAGGCCGCTGACCAGGGACAGTTCGACGTTGTTCCAGTCTTCTTCGCTGACGTTATCGACGATGGCCCAGCCCTGGAGAAAGGGTTTTTTGTCCTGGTCCTTTTCCAGCACGATGCGGTAGGTGGCTTTCCAGACGGGAGCTTCGGAGACATAGCTGACGAGCAGATCGCGTTGGCCGGGTCCTTCGGGGCGGATGGTCAGGACTTTTTCGTCGCGGCGATGCTGTTGATAGAGGGTTTTCATGTAGCGTTTGATGTCCTGGTCCAGTCTCTGGTCGAGGAATTTGACCGAACGGATTTCGTTGGTGTTGAAGCTGCGCAGCTGACCAGCATCATCCATTACGCTGAGGTAATAAACCGGCATTTTGGTGTTGTCGTCTCGGATCAGACGGGTTTCAACGCTGATGATGGTGCCGGTTAGTTTATTCGAGCCGATGCTCAGTTCGATTTCGCTGCCTTGCAATTGGCCCAGGATATCCGGAAGTCCGCGTGCACCGCGCAGGTTGAAAGTGTAGTCGCTGAGCAATTGATCGACGGTTTTGGTGCTGTCATAAACGATGCCGCCGAGAGGGCCGTTGTCCAGGTCGAGCACGGTCAGGCTTTTGAGCAGGTCGTTCATCTGGTTGCTTTTGAAATAAAGGTTGACGTCCTCCCGGCCGGGGACGGTTCCCTGGCGTTCGAAATAACCCACGCCGTGTTTGTAGAGCACGACCCGGCGGATGGGTAGTTTGCTGTTGAGGGCGGCTTTTTCATCCATAGACCAGACGGGTTCTGATATTACCGTTACTACGGACAACAAAAACAATCCCAATAACAAATTTTGTGCTTTCATGACAGACTCCTTTACATTTTTTACTATGAATCCAATTTCTGTGAAGCGCTAATGTCTTCGGCTACTGAATATCCTATAATATTCAGACCTGAAACTCATGTAAAAGTTCTGTAAAAAAACGGATTTTACTATTTCGCTCCGGCCAACGGACGATTCTGTTGGTTTTCGGGTAAGAAAAATTTCAGCCGAACAGGAACCACAGATGGCGCACTTTGTCAGCGGCTGTATTACTGCAGACTGATTTACACGGGTCGATCATACACATTATTATTGGACTTATTTATTGATATGACAATAATAATTTCGCAGTAGTGATTTTGCATGACAAAGTTGACAAGTCGATTGAGATGGGGCCGGCATAGAGGGTTGAATTAACTGTAGGCAGGATAGATACTTATAAAGGCAACCGTATATTGTCATGCGGATTCAAATGTGAGTGGTGTTTCCAGCTATTTTAATAGATTAAGTCGTTATTTGAATGGGCCGACTTGAATGTTGAAGCCTTTTTGGCTGTGAGTGTCCGAATGCGCGGTTGTTTGATTTTTCGATTGGACAATCACGACTGGCCGTCGGATTGGTTAAGTAAACTTATCGTTGACCGAAATTTTGTAGTAAGGAGCAATGACTTATGACTGAGCAGGCAACTGAAAAAATAGATGCTTCCTTGGTAAAGGCTTTTGTCTATTCCACAAAGAATGTTCTCAACACTATGGTAGGTGTTGACGTAGAACTGGGTAAGCCCAGCCTGCGACATGATCCGCAGCCATCTTACAATGTGTCCGGAATTGTGGGGTTTACCGGAGACGTGGTGGGTAATGTTGTAATCAGTTTTACCGGTGAAACGGCGGGCAATATTGTCGAATCGTTTTGTGGCGAAAAAATGTCCCCGCAAAGTGAGGATTTTTCGGACGCAATTGGTGAACTGTGCAATATGATTGCTGGAAATGCCAAAAAAGAATTTGGATTAAATGCCGGTATAGGAATTCCCAGCGTTGTAATAGGCGCGGGACATATGATTGCCCGGATGAGCGATGTTCCCTGTGTATTGATCCCCTGCAAATGTGATGTGGGAAATTTTGCAGTAGAAATAAATATTAAACAGGTTGCCTGTTTGACAGCGGAGGTTAAGTAGTATGAAGATATTGCTGGTCGATGACTCACGTACTATGCGAAATATATGGAAAAGAGTGGTATCTGGATTAGATGACTGTGAAATTCTCGAAGCCGGTGATGGTCAGGAAGGATTAAAAACCATCAGTGAAAATGGTCCGGTTGACCTGGTTCTGCTGGATTGGAACATGCCCAATATGGACGGCCTGACCATGTTGAAGAAGGTTAGAGAGAATGACAAAACCACCCCGGTGATAATGGTAACCACTGAAGCGGAAAAACTCCGTATCATCGATGCCATCAAAGCCGGCGCTAATAATTACGTTGTGAAACCATTTACGCCGGATGCGCTCAAATCAAAAATTAATGAAACCTTAAAGAAAGCATCTCAGCCGGCTTGACTCCTTTGGTGATACACCCTCTGGGCTTGCTGTAACATTGGGAGTCGGGGAAGGATTATATTAGATGCTTCTGACAGCTAATAAATTACTGAAAGTTAATGTAAGCGGTGATCTGCTAACGGCGACGATGGCTTTGAATACCGGTGTGTCTGCGCAATCTCTTACTCTTGAGCAAATATCTGCAGAAATTTCCGCCTTAAAAATTGCTGTTGATGAACAAGGTACTGAAAACATCAAACAGTTTTCGGAAACTCTCTGTGGTGGCGGTATCCCTGAACCGGTGGTAATTGCCCGAGGCAAGGCTCCGGAGCACGACCAGATCGGCCGGATTGAGAAATTGTGCGGATGCGGAAAGGATAAGCAAGATTCTGGTAAGGGTGAATCTGCTTCGGATGCCACCGATCAGCCACCAAGCGGAGAGGGTGAAGAAGCTCAACGGTTACCTGAAAGGGAATCCGCTCCCGATCGTAAAAGCCATTATGAACGTTCCAATATTATTTCTGTTGAGAAGGATCAGCCGCTGTTGAAATTAATTCCGCCAGCTAGCGGTTCTGACGGCGTGGATGTATACGGCAAAGCCATTCCGCGTAAACTGGGACGGGAAGCTCAGATTCGTTTAGGTAAAAATGTACGTCAGGAAGGGGAT
>DAOWAK010000142.1 GCA_030634605.1 Sedimentisphaerales bacterium | reverse complement strand
CAGAGCAGAAAATTACTGATGCGCCTTTCGCCGGCGGTCCGAATCAGCAAATCCGGATCGGGCAACCCCGCCGTGTCCAGCGACTCGCCGATAAGCTCCTCAGTAATTTCACCGACTTTCAACGTTTGCTTTTCCACATCAGACGCCAGCTTGCGGATCGCCCGGGCCAGTTCATGCCGTCCCGAATAATTCAATGCCAGACAAAGTGTCATCCCGGTATTGTCCTTGCTCAGCCGAACCGTCTCCCGCAACTCACGCAGCATCGGCTCAGGCAGATCCTTCTCCTCGCCCAGGTGCCGTACCCGAATGTTGCTGTTCATTATCATCGCCCGTTCCGAAATCAGATAGTGCCGATAGAGCTCCATCAAAGCACTGACTTCTTCCGGAGGCCTCTTCCAGTTTTCCGTACTGAACGAATAAAGCGTCAAACACTCCAGCCGCAGTTTAGCAGCTGCCGTAATCGTCGAACGCACTGAATTGCTGCCGTGACGGTGCCCCTCGATCCGCGGCAGACCGCGATTTTCCGCCCACCGGCCGTTGCCGTCCATAATTATCGCAACGTGGCGGGGCATTTGCTGCCACGGAATACCCAACTCCGGATGAAGCTGACTTGTTTCTGGCTCAGACATAAACCTGCCTTAATTTAATTACCCAAACCGATCGAATCGACTTGTCATGCCCGGCTTGATCGGGCATCCAATCTTAAAATCTTTATTCACTTCATGGTCAAACTGAACTGTGAACGCTTACAACTATGTTAATTTGCCGACCGGTGCAGCGTCTGCTCTCGGCTGGGCCCAACCCCCACCATGACAATCGGAATACCCAGAACCTTCTCCAGACGTAAAACATAATTCCTGGCGTTTTCAGGAAGCTGCTCAAAATCGGTTATCCCCCTAAGATCTTCATCCCAGCCCGGAAAAGTTTCATACTGGCATTCAACCTGATCCAGTGCGTCCGCCTCGGCCGGGAAGAAATCGACCTTCTTACCGTCCAGTTTGTAAGAGGTGCAGATTTGAAGCTCCTTCAGACCGCTCAGGGTGTCAAGATGCTGCAAAGCTAATTCATTGATACCGCCGATCCGAATCGAATAATCCAGCACCACCGCATCCAGCCAACCGCAGCGTCGCGGCCGCCCTGTCGTCGTGCCATATTCGTGCCCCTTATCGCGAATGTATTGACCGATATCGTTATCCTGTTCCGAAGGAAACGGCCCCGAACCCACCCGCGTACTGTACGCCTTGGCCACTCCCAGAAAACGGTCAACCGACTTAGCCGGCAATCCCGACGCCGCCGCCAAACCAACCGCGCTGGAATTACTCGAAGTCACAAACGGAAACGTACCATGATCCAAATCCAGCAGCGTCCCCTGGGCACCTTCAAAGAGCATCACTTTATTGTCCTGCCATATCCGGTGCAGCAAAGCAGTAGTGTCCGTTATCATCGGCCCCAGAGCGTCCGCCCAGAGCAGACACTTCTGGTAAATCACCTCAAAATCCACCGGCTCCGGATTGTCATACAACGCCGCGAAAATCTTATTCTTCAATTCGACAATGCTTTTCAGCTTTTCCTTCAACCGATCCTTGTTCAGCAGGTCCACCACCCTTACCGCCGTGGTCCGGGTAACCTTGTCCGCATAACAGGGACCAATCCCTCGAATTGTAGTGCCGAGCTTGGCTTTGCCCAGTGCTTCTTCGCTGAGCCGATCCTGAGTTTTGTGATAATCCATCACCAGATGGGCCCGCCCGGAAATCTTCAGATTCTCACCCACCGAAATCCCCCGCTCCGCCAGTCTCTGAATCTCCCCCAGCAACGTCTCCGCATCCAGTGCCACGCCGTTGGTTATCACGCAAAGCTTGTTCTCATGCAAAATCCCGCTGGGAAGCAGATGCAACGCAAACGCCTCTTCCTCACTGCTGCGGACCACGGTATGCCCGGCGTTCGCCCCGCCGCTGTACCGGATAATAACATCCGCCGTCTCACTAAGCTGGTCAACAACCTTACCCTTACCCTCGTCGCCCCATTGCAATCCTATCACGCACGTATTCATAAAATCAGCCCTAATCTCTATTTAAACAACCATCGATGAACATTATTTCTGGACAAACACTCTTCGAGCGTGGTACGCTACCACAGCAGCTTAATCCGGTCAACCTAATATTTGATACCTGCCAAAAACGGGAATCAGGAAAAAGCTCTATCAATGAAAAACGTCATTTTTTACATCGTTAACTTTCTCATTTTAACGGTTCTATAATTTCACTCCAGCAGGGTCTTTAGGACGGTTTTTAATAAAGGGTACCTCTAATAATTGCTTTTGTAGCGAGAGCGGTCCTGGCGGACGGCTGGAAAGCCTTTTTTCGACTGACAAGGAGCGAAGAATCGGGCATATTGGTGAATATCCCCGGTTTTTCGCGACGACGACCAGACGGAAAACAGACCCGCTCATAGCCAAAATGAATTTTTAGAGGTTCCCTAAAATGTGCTTTTGTAAAGTTCATCGAACCTGCTTAAAATTGTCGTCCGCTTGGCCAAAAAGGCCCTGCCGAACCGAAACCCAACCGAGCCACTCAAGAAAAAGTGCGAAACCGCACACAAAATCTCAACGCTGTTCTGCCTCATTTTCCTGACCATCACCCCCGCCCCGCTCAGCCAGGCTGCCGACCCTGATCCATCTCCACCCCCGCCCAACACCGACACTGCCCAGTCTTCCCGCACCGAAAATCCTCCCCAGCAGAATACCACCGAAATCGCCGCCACCGGAAATTTACATTTGCATATCGCCGCCGCCTGCTGTATCGTAATCAGCGGTTTCATGATTTGCTCTCTCGGGCTGGCCCAATTCAGCCGGGCCCGCAAACTGACAATCATTAACACCGATCAGTCACCAGATAAATCTGAAAAGCAAGACCAGACCCATGGAAGCAACGAATAAATCTGACCAGCGTAAATTACGATCCGCCATCAACGGCCGCCTGATAGGTTTCGAATACCGCAGCCGAATGCGAATCCTCGGCTTACCGCTCATCCACATCAATCGCGGCGGTATCGGCACCAATGGTGTAGCCCGCGGAATCATTGCTATCGGCGACATCGCCATGGGTTTCGTCGCCGTCGGCGGCCTGGCGGTGGGATTTATTACCGTCGGGGCCGTGAGCATCGGTGTCATCGCCATCGCCGGCATTGCCCTGGGACTGCTTTCGATGGGAGCTTTCGCCTTAGGAGCCTTGGCCTTCGGCGCCTGCGCCGTCGGCTATTGGGCCTGGGGTGCCATCGCCATCGGCATCCACGCCCATGGAGCCATCGCCATCGGCCTCCACACCGTCGGCTCACTAACCATCAGCCCCAACGGCCTCAATCTGCCCGATTAACCGATTACCTGCACCCTGCCTGGCCCGATTAACCAACCAGCTTCACTTCAACTTGGCACATTTCCGGATTACTTTCTTGAGAAGTTCAGACTTGATATAATTGCCCAGCTTGCTATAGTGTTCGGTTCAGGCTGGCAACAGTCCGTTGCGCCCGTAGCTCAATTGGATAGAGCGTCGGTCTACGGAACCGAAGGTTAGAGGTTCGAATCCCCTCGGGCGTATTTGCAAATTCTTATTTTCCCCGCCGCTTCGGCAATTCAGCTTTGGCAGCTCACGATAACTGCCATATTATCCCGCCCGTTGCCCCGAAACCGAATCTTCCCCGCCCCTTCCACTCCCAGCCAGCACCCCGCCGTAACCGCCGTCGCCTCACCATCCACTTCCACCGTGCCGCCCCCGTACATAACCATAATCGCCGCCTGGCTCACCTTCGGGCCCATCTGCCATTCCTGATCACCGGTCAAACAGACCAGCTCGCTCGTCAATCCTCTCCCCCGATGCAAAACCTCTCGAACTGGATTGGCCGCGTCATATCGAACCCGATCACGCAACTGCACCACCTGCCCAACGCAATCCACATCCTTCACACCTGACCCGCATCCCCCTGCCGCCCCGCAATTTTCCACCCCTTCATCAACATCCGCCTCAGCATCCATCGCCAGATTAGCCATCCTGTCCGCATCCGCATTCTCGCACCGCCGTATGTGCCGTACCCGAACACTCTTAAACTGCCCCTGTAATACCACCGCCTTTTCATAGAGCTTTTTCAGCTGGGCGTTTTTTACCCGATATTCACCGTTAATCTGCTTAACCAGCAGCTCACTATCACAGAACACTTCAACCTGATCCGCCCCAAGTTCACCCGCCGCTTCCAGACCGCGCAACAGCCCTTCATATTCCGCCTGGTTATTGGTCATCACCCCCAGAAAAAATCCCCGCTCCAATATCAGCCGCCCCTGCTCATCCCAGATCGCCACCCCTGCCCCCGCCGGTCCCGGATTACCCCGTGCCCCACCGTCCGTTTTAATCGTTAATCGCATAGCCCAAAGTCCCGGTTCATTGAGGTTAAAGCTACCTTAAAGAAAACGTTTAATGACAGGAAAAGAAACACCCCTCTCCAGAAAATCGCCATCAATCAGTCTCTTACAATCCAATATTAAACACAAAATAGCAATAAAATGTAAATCAAGGTTTTAGTTTGGTTTTGAAAATTAGAATTTCGGTAATTCGATATTGTTTAGGATTCCGGAATCAGCGACCACCGGCCGAGCCGGTGGTATGAGGAAGGCCCCTAAAAGGGGCCGTTAAGAACGCCCAGCAAAATAACGTCCCACACTATGTCATTCCCGCGCAGGCGGGAATCCAGTATTCTTGGGGCAGAACATTCCTT
>DAOWAK010000217.1 GCA_030634605.1 Sedimentisphaerales bacterium | reverse complement strand
CTGAAGTGGAGATTGAGATTCACGACGAGAACGCCAAGTGGCCGATGTTCTGGTTGTTGAGTTCCCCTTTTGACGGGAACAAGTCTTATGCGAATTCAGAGAAAGCGTTTCTGGATTTTTCGAATAGAATTGATGTTAGTAATGCTGATGCCAGAGTGGTTGGTAAACGGGCGCGGGAGTTGTCGCGGAACTTGAAAGTTCCGCCGGCCCCGTTGCTGGTTAGCAGGAAGGCCCGGGCGCGGAATATAAGTCGTCGAGGCCGGCGGCTGCAGTATGTCGATAAGGTGGCGGCGCACAAAGATCGTTATGTGATTATGGGTAGTTTTGCATCCTTGTGGCATAACAATCTGAAGGTCGATGAGGAGTTGGAGTTTTTGCAGGAGTCGTTGGCGGAGATGCCGGGAACGGCGCGGGATTATCTGAGTATGTGGGGTACGAACAAGATGAATTTGAATACGGCATCGGATGAGATGATGGGCGCGGCGTTTAAGGGGTTCGGTTTGAACGCCAGGCAGGTTCAGTTGATTGTAGATTATCGTACGGAGCAGCCTTTTCGGAACACGGGTAATTTGAATGATGTGGGGGGAATTAGTATTGAGACGATAAATAATGTACGGGGATTATGTGTGGTTCGCAGTGATACGTTTTCGGTGTATGTAAAGGCCCGGCTGGGTCGCATTGAGTATCGTTTGGTGGGTGGGGTATATAGCGATTTTGATTTTAAGCTGCAAAAATCTGCGGTATTTTCGGGAGATAGTTAAGTTGGCAAAGAATAGTTGTTTGGGCTTACATTATAATGAATCGGGGATCACCGCGGTGCAGGTGGAAAAGCGGGGTTCTGATTTTGTGGTAGCGGAGAGTTTTAAGGTGGTTCCTGAAGCAACGGTTGTTGAAGGTGTTGCTGCGGAAGCATCGGCGGGCACATCGGGCGCAGAAGAACCTGATCGTTCGTTGGTTGAGATGTTTGGCCAGGAGTCGAAGCGGCGGGGATTTGGCTCTTCGGAATTGTCGTTGACCTTGTCGGGGCGGTACTATCAGAACCAGTTTCATCACAGTGAATTTTCCGATGAAAAGCAGTTGCGTCAGACGATACGTTTTGACGTGGAGGACGAATTTACGGTAGATGTGGATTCATTGGCGTTATGTTATCAGCGGCTGCCGATGGGCGAGTCCGCGGGCAGTGATCTGATACTTTATACGGTTGAGCGGGATTGGCTGGAGCCGTTGCTAAGTGAGTTGGATGCGGGTGGTTGTGATGCGTTGACGGCGTGGCCGGACATTGCGGCGTGGCTGAGTTATTTGCAAAAGACGGAGCAATTAGTCCCGGGCGAATCGGTTTTGGTAACGGCTTATTGTTATGGTGTGTTGTATATTTTGCTGCTGGATGCTGAGCAGAAACCGATACTGGCGCGGAGTGTAGTTTGTTCGGCGGGCCAGGATTTGTCGGCGCTGTTGATTGCGGAGGTGCAGCGGTCGGTTGATATGCTGGTTGACGATCAGCAGCCTGGGCGGATGCTGTATCATGGTTCCGGTTTTACATCGGATCAAATCGGGACGATTCGTCAGGCAACTTCGTTGCAATGTGAGCCGTTAAAGGATGACGATGCGGCGGTTGCGTTTGCAGCGGGTGCGGCGATGAGTAATTTGTCAGGTCATCCGGCGGTGGATTTTCGTGAAGACGGGATGCGGCCGCGGAGTTTGACGGAGTCGCGTGGGCGGGCCTGGTACGGCTTGGCGGCGGCGGTTACGTTGTTGATGTTGACGTTGCTGGGTGTGATGAAAATTCACACGACTCGATATCTTGGCGCCAAAGCGGCTGCCGATGAGCAGATACGTAAAGCCTATGTGGAGGTGATGGGTAAAAAACCTGGTCCGTCGGCGAGTATCGTCAAACACATTCGCACGGAATACAAGGAGCTGCGTGCCAAGACGCGCGCGAAAGTTGATCGTTCAATACCTGATTCGGCGAGCCATACCATGACGTTGGTTATGGGGGCATTGGCGAATCTGGGAGAAGACTTTGATCTGGACGTTCAGTCGTTGCGGTTGAAAGCGGAAAACGTTATGCTGAGTGGTTCGTTTGCGAATATGGCCAGTCAGATCAAGTTTGATAATGCGGTTAACGAAGTGGAGCAGTTGAAAGTGGAGCGTTGGGATTTTGTGGATACCGAAGAGTCCCGGCAGAATTTTAATACGACCATCCGGGTGCTTTTGTCTGGGCTGGAAGAGGCGGATTAACCTAAGCCAGATAAACTGGAAATCACAAGCACTAAATCCGACACGGAGCGGCCGGGAAATCCTAATTCCTAAACAATTAATTCCTAAACAAATGCTAAATTACCAAAAATCTGATTTTCAAAACAAAACCAGAACCTTGAATTACATTTTGTTGCCATTTTGCGCACAATTTCATTTATAAGAGACTAATAAGGAACAAGCATGGATTTGCAAAGTTTAAAACAAGCGAAAGTCTGGGCAGGGATAGTGCCGGCGATTTTGGCGATCTGGGTTATTTCGGGTACGGTGCATTTTTTGGGTGTCCACAGCGACGTTATGGCTCAGATCAACCAGGCTTGTGAGGTGGTTAAGTATGAGCAAGAAATTCGGGTAATGCGCGACAAGCTCAAGAAAACGGGAATGAGCGGATCGTCTCTGATGGTGTTCGAGGGCAAGGCGTCGGCGAGTATGTGTGCCCGAGCGGCGACTATCCCGGCGGAAAGGTTGACCCAGGGCACGGGATCGACAACGACAAAAAAACGTGGCCAGGTGGGCACGATGCAAAATGAAAGTTACACGTTGCGTGCGGTTCGGCTAATTCAGGTGGCGAAATTTATCGATTATGCCGAGCAGAATTTTTCGGGGATTACATTTCACAATTTGATTCTGACGCCGGTGGGGACATCCAGCAAAGATGCCTGGGACGCAACGGTTGATTTGCGTTATCAGGTTGAGTGAGTGGCAGGTTACGTAAGATTGGGGGGGGGGGATAAATGATGGGTAGTTTGTCTGGGAGTAAGGGGCGGGTGATTTGGCAGGAAAATTCAGGCCAACGAGGGGTTTTAATGGCAGGTGAATACTCCTTACCATTTGTCTGATAATCGGCTATACTGGAGGTGTAGGTATTTACGGCTTTTGTAACATATTTCATAGCTGCTTTTGAGTGGCATATGGTTGAATTTTATATGAAAGTGCTTTTTGACATAGTCCACCCGGCCCAGGTGCATTTTTTTAAGAACCTGATCGGGCGTTTGCAGTCGGGCGGGCACGAGGTGCTGGTTGCGGCACGGGAAAAAGACGTTGCATTGAATCTGCTCGATGCGCTGGGGATCGATTATGTCTGTATCAGTCGCAAGGGTAAAGGGCTGTTGGGACTGGCCCGGGAGCTGCTGATTCGTGACTGGCGGTTCTGGCGGCAGGCGCGGCGGTTTCGGCCGGACGTGATGGTGGCGGCATGTCTTGGTGTGAAGGATTGATTCGAGGGTGTGTCATCTCAGGTAACCGGACAGGTCGAAATGGCGGGGGTCTTTGTAACCGGAACGCTCCAGATTTGAACATGACAAACTCTGTCATCGCAGGTAATGTATCTGGATGGTACGGCGGGGGCCTTTT
>DAOWAK010000335.1 GCA_030634605.1 Sedimentisphaerales bacterium | reverse complement strand
TGCGCGTAGGGAATGAACTCCACCTCATTTTCAGCGGCACCGTCGGGCAATTCGTGGCGAATCTGCAAATCTTCAAAGGCAAAGTCGAACAAATCCTGATAGCCCATCCGCAAAAGATTTTTATCAGCTTGCTGGGCAATGATCAGGTCGCCGTTATCATTAAACGCGATGTCGCCGCTGGAAACATCTCCGGTTTTCAGTTCCAGAGCCAGAAATTCCGCGGTATCAGGTAAAGCATCCCAGCTCAGTTGTAATAAATAAGCCTGGTTTTGCCACTTGAGCGTCAACACCATCATTCCTTCGAGCGGATTGTCAATGCCGTCGGAAAATGGCACGAACGCTAAATCAGATATCATCAAGGACCCGGAAGCATAATTGCTGTAATCGAAGAAATCCTCCACCTGGGCCTGGCCCTGACCATCTACCGTTACTTTTATTACCCGGCCGCCCTCCTGGAATGTTGCCAGATAGAGTGCATTACCATATTCCGGCCGCCCATCCGTTCCAAACACCAAAGAAATCACGCCGTCGGCAATCTGAGAAACAAAAAGTTCCGCTACGCCGTCGGGTGAAATTCGCCAAATGTCCGAACTGAAACCGTCACCGTTGTTGATGTTTTCGCTGACGACGTAAAGATATTGTCCGAAAGCCCCGCCGTAACTGAAAGCCATGTCGGTTATATCAAAAAATCCGTCAACCTCTTGTTCGCCCCGAGAAACCGGCTGGCCCTGGCGGTCCTGGTAAGCTGTAACAAAATCGCTGATGTTGCCGTCCGTATCCACCGCAAAAACCCGCCCGTCAAAATCATCTCCCAGGCTCGGCCCGAAGGTGCCCATGAACATCTGGCTGCCGTTGCCAAAAATCCCGGCATCGCTGACATCGAGGGCCAACGCCGAAGGGTTCAGGTCCTCCTGATTCTCGTCCGGCACAAAAAGCTGGCTGAACAGCACATCATTGGCGTCTTGCTGATTTATACTGACCTGGGTAATGCCGCCATCGCCATTGAAATTCGGCCCGAGTTGACTTAAATAATACACATCAAAACCGGCCAGGCTGAAATCACCTTCACCGTAAACTAAAGCGTTAACCTGAAAAATTTCTTCGGTTTGCGCCACAACGGTTCGCGGCATCTGGGTGTTGCCCTCATTCAAATCGGCCAGCACATCCCGCTCGATAGCATCCTGCAGAACGCCACTTTCGGTATAGCGGCTGACGCTGTAATCACTCAGGCTGAGCTTTTCAACGACCAGCACCGTTTTGCTGACCTGCTCAGCCAGATAGATCAATCCATCGCCATCCACGGCAATCGCGACCAGATTCGGCTCCTGTGCAGGTAAAAGTTCAGCAGCAACAGCGATCTCGTCTGCTGTTACCGCCCAAACCAGGGTGCCGTCCGATTCCACTGCCAATAGGTTGCCCCCCCCTACTGCAGCAGAGCCACCCAGGATAACCATAGCTGTGCCGTTTGGTTCGGGCATGATCGCCAAATCTCTTATTTCAATCTGGGCATTTTCGTCCAGGCCGACCAATTCAGCCAAAATCCCGGCCGATGCTAAAATCGCCAATGACTCACCCTCAGCATCGTCTGTATTTTTACGCCAAATGTCATTGTCGGCGACGAAATATATTTTCCCGTCAACGCCTGCGGCCAAAGCGGATATCGAACGATCCTGC
>DAOWAK010000012.1 GCA_030634605.1 Sedimentisphaerales bacterium | reverse complement strand
TGTATATTTGTATTGACCGCGTGGGTGACCTTGTTGCCCACCATACAGGGCTGAAGAATGAAGAACGAATGTTCAAGACGGTATGGCGGGCACGGCCCGCCATACCTTTAAAAGACGTTTTCCGCCTGGTCGTCGTCGCGAAAACCCGAGAATATTCACCAATATGCCCGATTTCCCGCTCCTTGCCAGACGAAAAAATCCTGCGATCGCACTCCAAAAGCAATTATTAGAGGTACCCTTAATTCTAGAAAACGTTTGACGCGGGGAGAATCGGCTGGTAGTCTATATGGCTTATGGGGCTTTTTGAATAAGAGGCGAAGCCCAATCGTGGAAATGTTTTCGCGATGGTAACGTATATAAAAACAGGTAGAGTAATTTTTCGCTCAAACAAAATGGGTTTTCGGCAGGCTAAGTGGCCAATAATTGTTATTCCCGACGCATTTTGTAGGGGCTCCTATTTTATGGAGAGTATTTCTGATGGGTAAGAACATTTATGTTGGGAATTTGAGTTATGGTGTTACAGACACGATGCTGGAAGAACTTTTTTCCGAGTTTGGCGAAATAACCTCAGCGCGGGTTATCAGCGACAGAGACACCGGCCGAAGCAAAGGTTTTGGTTTTGTGGAAATGAGTTCAGACGAAGATGCGGCGGCAGCAATAGCAGCTCTGAATGAGAAGGATGTTGATGGCCGAGCTATCAAAGTGAACGAAGCACAGCCGAAACAGGATCGTCCACGCGGCGGCGGCAGTCGTGGCGGCTACGGTGGTGGCGGTGGTGGCGGCGGTCGCTACTAAGCCCTATTGTCTCCGGTAATGAATGCGGGCCAGGCCCACATTACACCAGAGTTATACCCAATGGGTATCATAATGCCTGGCAGGGCCTGTCCTATAAGGTCTGTCAGATCCCCAATCTAATATTGCCAGCTATATAATATATGACAAGATTATGAGGTGCGATAATGACTAATGAACAGGCTAGAAAAACCGTCCTACAGGCAGGAAACTCCCTCAGAAAAGCGGTCAGACGGCTACGCCGAGTAAGGTGAGCCGTAGAGCAGTGGGAAGGGTGGAAATTAAATCCGCGTTTATCGGCGTGCATCGGCGGTTTCAGGAAAAGTCGCTTTACCATACTGAAAACCACGTTTTGCTGCCTGATTGTCCCATAACCGCAATTTAAGTCCGATTCGCCGTGATCTTTGTTGACTTTTCAGCAAATTTAGTTATAATGGTGAGGGTGCGATTTCACACTTTTTGTTTGTTGAGTTGGATAATCGGGTTTCTAATCGAAAGGGCCGTTTTTGTCACCCTGACGGTTGTTTTTTATAATTGATTGAGTTTTCGAAAGAGTATTTTATTCAGGGCGGGATCGGCGAAGCGGCGGTAGGCAAAAAAGCGAGTAATCCCTCGCTACAGTGCGGGAAAGGAAGAACGAATGTATCGAATTATTGAATTTAAACAGGGCAAGGGTAAGACTTTAGCCCGATTTAACACGGAAGAGGAAGTGGCGGAATATCACAGCGCCGCAAGGGATAAACCTGAACCCTCCAACGGCGAACCCACCAAAAAACACTGCATCGTGGAATTTGAACGCGGGACGGATAGTTGCGAGATGTTAGCCCAGTTTGACACGCCCGAAGAGGCTGCGGAATATTACCAAACGGTCAAAGATAAACACGATCCGTTCGGGCCGTTCCTCGTTTTAGCCATGGAATTGCAACCGGGCGGCGATTACGACGATTTTCAACGGAAGTCACAGTATCGACAAACAGGAAATTGGGGCAAAAAATAAGTATCGACCCAGCCCCTCAGGCTAAAATCTGGATAGCAAGCGTGCAAAATATGATGAATGAAAACCAGGCAAAGCGAATTTCCGAGAACCTTCACCGCCAGGGCGGACCGGCCGATAAAGCGTTACGGATTCGGTGTGAGCGGGAAAGAAAGACTCGGCTGGCTGTTATTATGGAATGGGGCGATCCGAAATGCTGGCAAAAATGACATGAGATTTCACGGCCGGCGCAGGTTGGGTAAGCATTATAACTCCTTTAGGATTAATCCTTTAGCCACCGGCGAGTAAAGCAGCCTTGCTGTTTTTTGCGTTAAGTCCCCTACATTTCTGAAAAATAATCAAAAAAACATGATATAATCCTGGACAAATCCCCGATACACCCCTAAAGTAAATCTTATATAGAGATCGGTTCGCTGAACGTGTAAATTAGGTTAGAGACAGTTTCATTTCTGCTTCCCGCCGGAATTTCTCCTTCAACCTTCCATCTTGTATGAGGCTGAATTGTCGGCCGCTTTCCCTGTGGCCTGGAAAGTTTAAGATGGGTCACAAACCCGAAAATAACAGGAGATTATGTTATGGGTAAAAAAGTGTATGTCGGAAACATGAGTTATGAAACGTCTCAAGCAGATCTGGAACAGATGTTTGGTGAACACGGCACCGTCGAAAGTGCTCAGATCATCATGGATCGGGACACCGGTCGAAGCAAAGGATTTGCTTTCATTGAGATGAGTAGCGATGATGAAGCACAAGCTGCAATCACAGCTCTGGATGGAAAAGACTGTGGTGGCCGTGCTCTCAAAGTGAACGAAGCCAAGCCCCGCACCTCCGGTGGTGGCGGTGGTGGTGGTGGTGGCGGCGGCCGCGGTGGTTACGGTGGCGGAGGTGGCCGAGGCCGTTATTAATCGTTAAGGACTTAATAAAGAAGACCGCAGTTTCTTACGATTCTGCGGTCTTTTTTTTTGATGTTTTTCGGCGAGCAGGTTGGGCGGCGGGCAGGTTTTTTTTGATGATAATGGCCTGGTCGTCGTCGAGAGGGGTTCTCAGGCCGATAAGGTCGTAAGTGTCACCGCCGGTCTGTTCGGCGGGCTTATCCCGATTTCATATTCGGCGGCAACAGTCAGAGACTCCAGCGGCAACATTCAGGGTGAAGTAGTTTTTTTTAAGAATCTTTCCGATCAAAAAAAAGGGTAAGCGTTCACGCGAAAACGTGATTTTTAAGCCAAAAATGCGGTTTTGCTTCATAAAGAATAAGAAAAAGGGCTATTTCGTGCTGTAAAATACCTATTTTTAGCCTAAAAACGCTGTTTTTCCCCAGTGAACGCTTACAAAAAAGGTTGAAAAGGCCTTAAAAAAGGTAACCGTTCACAGAAAAACCCGTGTCCGAGAAGAACTGATTTCCTCACAAAAGCTCCGAATGGGCCAAAGCAGCCCGCGTCAGGTCTGATCGGGAATTAAATTTATTTCGAATTTTCATACCTGCCCCGTTGCTCCGGATCGTTATTCGTCATTGTTTCCGTGCCGGGCTCTACGCTCCGCTCCGTGTCGTCATTCTGGTTTCGTCATTTCACGAATATGATCGGCTACAACTCAGCTTTCTTCGTAAGTGTTCCATTTCGGGACCAGTATCTTCTCGATATGGTTGGATTCGTCGATTTTTTGCAGGCTTTGCTGAACGCGGTTTTTGAACACCTTCAACCGGGGATCACGTATTTCTTCCGGCTCGATAGACGAGATAATCGAACGAATGCGATCCTTGATCTGCGATTCATGTTTTTTGGTAAACTCCTTCAATTGTTCTTTACGCTGATTTTCGGGCTTGGCAGACACCGTGCATTTCACCACCAGACAACGCCGGGGAGAATACCAGTTTTCAACCGTCATATTTTCGCAAAGGTTAACTGAATTGGTTTTTTTAACTCCTGCCATCCCAACCGGCCGCCAACCCCATTTCCAACGGTCCCATTCATAAGAAGAGGAGTATTGAGATTTGACAATGAAAAAACCCACTCCCGCCAAAAGAATAATCAAAAAGATAATCTTGCCTTTTTGATTGCGTTTTCTGCTTTTGTTTTTTTCTACTTTCCCAGCCATTTCATAACTTCCGATTTAACCTGTCCGGCTTCGACACAGCGTTTCGTAAAGGACGAAATTTTTCGCCACGGATACTTACCACCTTATCGGAACAATATTGCCGAGACCTGCAATTTTCAGTGGATTGGCAGGGTGAGAAGGGCTGACGTGAAACTTCTGCATTGCCGGTCAGAAGCGGACCGGGCTGAACAATTTTCTGGTGGTTCGACCCAGACGAGCGGCCAGTGCCCGGGCCACTATATCCATGATTTTCAATGCCATATCCGGGTTGTTTTTGCGGACCAGCAGAAAGCCCATCTTGTTGATCTGGATCAGCGTGGTTGGATTAACCGCTTTGACTGTGGCGGTGTGAGCCTGCTCGTTGACCAGCGTGATCTCACCGAAAATCTGCCCCGGCGAAACCACCGCCAGTTGGCGCTCCGGACGGAACACCCCCCTCTTGCATACCCTCTCTGCACCCCGTTGCACAACTAAAATGCCCTGTAAATTCACGTCCGTCGTGCCGTCGTAGTAGAGAATTTCCTTTTTATCCAGTTCACGAAGGGTAACAATCCGTAGCAGTGCCTGACAGTCATCCCGGGAAAAATCTTTGAAAAGCGGAAAATCCGCCAGAAACTTTACCAGCGACCCGGTGCCGACTTCGACATAGCTGCGAATCTGAACAAGCTGATCCTCATCCAGTTCGCTAAAGCCCAGCCCGCAATACCAGATTTTGTTAATTTTGTCCGGGCGGCACCAAACCACCCGTCCGCTGATCGGCATGGGGTAACTTTGGCGGTCCAGTTGGATTTGCAGATGCACCTGCTGATTGACTTCCAGCTTGTTTGACAGCCGCACACAGACGCCGGTCTCACTCAGGTTCACCGGCCAGGCTCGCCCAAACGCCTCCTGCCCGTCCGCCTGCAGCCGAACGTCAAAACTCGTTATGATTCGCGGTACTAAATCTCCCTTGCCCATGTTTATAATATCGGCTATTAATCAGCCCGACTTAACTTACTAAACTTCTGTAAAATAAGCACTTAACTAAAGTAGGTGAAATATCCGCCCTCAAATCCACACTTTTCCAGGAAGATTTTCCGGTGTTTTGTGTCTAGGCTACAGCGGTTACTTTTCGAGAAAAGCCAAATCCACTATCAAAGGTAAATGATCTGAACCTATCCGACTGGCCGTTTTAAAATCTATCACTTTTATATTTTTACTGCAAAAGCATTGATCAATCGGAATATACAGTGGCGGAAGCATTGTTGGCCAGGTGGGTTCAATGCCAAAGCCTTTGCGGGCGTCTTTCAACCCGGAATCCGCGATAAATTTACCGTAATAGTAAGACCACATCGTCAGGTTGAAATCACCGATAGCAACTGAAGCATTCTCATTCGCTGCCACTTGCCGGGCAATTTGCTCTAATTGGCTGTTTCTCTTACGAAAATACGAAGGTGTAGCAGGCGGCAGTAAATGTGTAGCGATCTCTTTTACTGATGCCCCGCCAATTTCAAGATCAGCTATTATGCTGGGGGCGTCACTACTCCCAAACCGCTCAATTGAAAACTCATTGACCTTAACCTTGCTCAATACCGCGATGCCAAAATTATCAGATCGGGGACAATATTCAGCCCAGCTGTAAACTGCCTCCAGTTCCTTCACAGCTGCTACCCAACTTTTATCAACCTCCTCCAGAACGATTATGTCCGGCGATTCACGCTCAACCAGGGCTAACAAATCAGCATAATTATCGTTACTGGAGTGGACGTTGGATAAAAGAATTCGTACTTGGCTCGCTCCGTCGACGACGGCAGTATCAGGCCCGGAAAAATACCAGGGTAATATCACCGCCGTGTTAATTGTCAATCCGATTACCGCCGCACTCAGCCGCCACCACTTTCGATATTTTCCCCATAAGACAGCTGCTATCAGTAAAACAACCAGATATTGCATCCGGAAATGCGCAGTAAGCTCGAATGCCATACTGTATTTCCCCAAAAATCCTGTCAGGGTAAAAATACAGGAGGCATAAAACACTATCCTCCCTCGCTTGGAAAGAGCATTTTTAATCTTGCTCAGCTTTTTTATCTCAGCCTTAGCTTTCATTTTTTGCTGAGGCATCAAGATCGATGGTTATATTTTCGCGGTTGACCGTGATGCCGAGCGACCGAAACCAGCCGAAAAGATCACGCCCCATAGCCTGACTAAGCACCGCGACACAGTCATCGGCGGTATATTTTTTTATCTTATCGGGACTAGCCAGCCGACGTTTCGCCTGGAAGTAACGGGCAATGATATCAGGTTTTTCCTTACGCAGTTGTTCGAAAATCCACATGGGCTTGGCCATGCGCACAGCGTGGGGAACATTTTTACCCTGGGCCAGGTCGATCGTAGCCATGTTGGGGTCGTGCTTCAAGGCACTGTTAATCCATCCCTTCAGGGTCCGGTCGGCATCCTCATCAAGTCCAAGTTTTTTCCCCGCCAGAATCCCAACATAAGTGGCGATACCTTCGTTCCACATCGGCTCGGGAAAGGGCAGCACCCAGGAATGGGTTGATTCGTGCGAAATCAGCTCGACCATGCCGTATTGCTTTTCAGGAAAGCCACCCCACCACGCCGCCAGACCAATGCTCGATCCGGACGAAAAACCGCCCCCTCCGCACGGCAGCAGAATAAGCTTACTGAGCATCCCCCCAGCAGGCGGCACACCCATAATCTCTTCCAGAACCGGATAACAGCGGTCGTAAACCGCATAGATAGAATCGGCATAACCTTCCATGTAGTCGTTATATTGAATGGACAGCCGGTTGCGCTCGATCTGATTTTCGGCCCTTTTGTGCGGCGGGTGTTTTTTGGGATCAACAGATTTGCCGCGGGTGATTTGTTTGAGCAGCGGCTTCCACCATTTAGCGTTGATGGGGTCCTTGGCGTTGGGCTGATGCCCGCACAGCGAACGCGAGGCAACCACCAGTTGGCCTTTACCTGTGCGTCTCCGGGCCATAAGCGGTTGCCCCTTGTCGTCCTGGATGAGTACCTGCCACTTGGTTTTTTCGTCGAGCTTGATGATTTTAGGGGAGTAGCTTTCAATTTTACGATTCTTCAGCATACCAAAACCTTTAAGCGGTTTCTTCGCAGCCTGATTAACAAATTCCGCCCCAAAAGCCTGGGCCAGGGTGTTCAGCTTGTAATCCTTCGCACCGCGAAACGTACTGAAATCACCCAGCACCAGAACCGCCCCGCCACTCTGAAGGAAATCCCGAACTGCTTTGATGTCCTTTACCGGATAAGGACAGGGAGAACTGCCGGACTGGAGAATGAGCAGGTTGGCGTTGGTGAAATCATATTTGTGCAGGGTCCCCCAGTTCCGCGCATCAACCCCGTCCGGGGCGATGTACTGGGTGAAAAAGCGACCGTCGAAATAGAATGAAAATTCGTGGGAAATATCGGTCACCGAATGAATACGCTGCGGCGGCTTGGTTTCAGTCGTCAGGGCCGTCTTTTCCAGTCCGACACCCGCAATAATGCTCAGGGCAAACAGCACCAACGTGCCGAAACAGATAGTTAAAGTTAATTTGCTTATTTTCTTACACATTGCTGCTTCTTTCCTTTTTATTTAACGGTTCGATCCGATTTGTCATGCTCGGCCGTACTCTTTCAAAAAACGATACAGCGTTGCTCGCCCCACGTCAAGAATCTTCGCCGCTTTTACCTTGTTGCCCTTGGCCTGGGTCATCGCCTGCTCGACCCTCGCCGAATCCAGTTTGCCTCGGCGACGATAAGCAACCGGTCGCTCCTGCCCGGCAAAAGTTAACAACTCCGGCGGCAGATGCTCCAACTGGATCGTGCTGATTTTGCACTTCACAAATGCATACTGAATAGCGTTTTGCAGCTCCCGAATATTGCCGGGCCAGCGATAATCGATCATGCAGTGCGTCACCTCGGGACTGACCCCTTCGATCGACCGATTCAGATCTTTACTGAACCTGTCAACAAAATGATTCACCAGCAAAGGAATATCGTTACGCCTCTCCCGTAGCGGCGGCAGGTTGATCGGCACCACACAAATTCGGTAAAACAGATCTTCCCGAAACCCCCCTTTGCTAACCATCTCCCGCAGATCCCGATTGGTGGCGCTGATTACCCGGACATCCACCTTGATGTCTTTCTCGCCGCCGACTCGCGTAAAACTGTGTTCCTGTAACACCCGCAAAAGCTTAACCTGAATATTGGGGCTTAACTCGCCGATCTCATCCAGAAACAGCGTGCCCTGATCCGCAAGTTCAAATCGCCCCTTTTTGTCCCGAACCGCACCGGTAAACGCCCCCCGCACATGGCCAAACAGCTCGCTTTCCAGAATCCCCTCCGGCAACGCACCGCAATTAATCGTAACAAAAGGCTGCCCGGACCGATTCCCCTCGCCATGTATCGCCCCAGCTATCAACTCCTTACCCGTGCCGCTTTCTCCCTGAATCAAAACCGGACAGTCACTCCCGGACAAATCGGATACCAGATCGTAAATCATCTGCATCTTTTCATCGCCGCCGATGATGCCGTGAAAACTTTGAGTGTCTTTGAGCTTGCGACGCAACTGCGTCACTTCGGTTATGTCATGAAAACTGGCCAGCACTCCCTGGAAATTCTTCTTGTCGTCCCGCAATGCCACTATCGTCATTTCCACCTGACGAAGACTGCCGTCCTTGGTGGTGATCTTGAGCGGGTAATTTATTTTATCGAAATTCGGAACGCCCTCACAAAACGAACATTTCTCACCGCAAAAACCACCGTTAAAAATATCATCGCACTTTCGACCTATTACATCACGTCGATCATATCCGGTAATCCGCTCCGCCGCCCGGTTGAACCAGGTAATCCGTCGGTTGCTGTCGTGGGCGATAATGCCGTCGGTAAAATGATCCAGAATCATTTCGCTGTTATGCTTGAGCGTAACGGTCGCCGGCAGATAACCGCCCCGAAAAAAATCCTCCACCCGCCGCTGAATTTCATCGCGGGTTTGGCGCAACTGGACGAGCATCTCCTCTTCGTTATGTTTATTCCTGCCGTTGATATTATTGGAGACAATCGGGTCCGCGATATCCCAGCGTATCATCGCCGGCGTCCCCGGCAGCAGCGAACAATCAACATGGGCCTGCTCGCTAAGCGCGATCACCAGATCAAATGCCGTCGAATCCAGATCCGCCAATGCCTGGTTCGGTTGATTAGAAATGTCGATCCCCGCTTCAGCCATCGCCTTAACCATCAGAGGATCAGGACTCTTCGATGTCATTCCGGCATTGACAATTACCACTTCTTTCGAATCAATCAATTTCCCGGCAAAGCCGTGGGCCATCTGACTGCGGTTGCTTCCATGCAAACTTAGGAACAGGATTCTTATCATGAAAATTCACCTTCTCAGTGTCATAAACAGCGCTGTGAAAATATAATCAGTTGACTGTTCCATTTTAACATACCAAACTGTCTCGTCAAGTGAGACATCTTGAAAATGAAACTGTTATTATAAAAACAGGTTGGCTGACAACGTTTGAGGTTATTTTTTACCCCCTGCGCTTAATAATGAAAAACAAAAAACGATAATATCTTGTAAATAAGGCACTTACAGCCATATCGCCCCCGGTTACCCCCGGTGTATTCCGCCGGGAAAGGCTCTTTACAGTTAATAAGCGATTATATATAATGCCCGACTTGGGTTAATACCCCAGTTGGCGACGTAGCTCAGGCGGCTAGAGCAGCGGATTCATAGCCCGCAGGTCACTGGTTCGAGTCCAGTCGTCGCCATTTCTATATTCAGCCAACTCAGTCAGTTGTTCTGTGCCAGAGTGCAACATGACCTCAGAGAAAAAAACTTCGGAGAGTCTTTATTTGACGGTAGAACAAGTTCGGCTGGCCACATCAACGTGGCTTATCGCCCAAACCCTGCCTTATTCGGCCCGCAAGAAAATCTATCAGAGAGCTACAGGAGTAATCGGCTATCGCCAAAAACACAATTGCGAAGCTCGAAAATATCATACGCGAACAACCTTGAAACAATTGCAAAGCAAAGGTATAAATATCAAACAGTTAAAGACGTGTACGCCACCTGATTTTATAGATTATGTGGCGCTGTAGTATTAGTCAACATGGCTTTTTCATCTGGGAACGGTATATATACCGATCACAAATGAAAACACCATATTGTTCAATTTGTAAATCTAAGCTTGTCCTCGACTGGATCGAGGATCTGACAGCCCTGATCCAGACCCCACGGAAGTGGGCTGCCCGGCATTATGATACCCATTGGGTATAAATTCAAAACCCAGTTACCAGCCCTACCCGAAGAAAGAAAACTGGATGCCCGACTTGGTCGGGCATGACAAGTCGGGTCGGACAGTTTTGGTATTTTAATCATTACCATGTAGTTTTTCCCAGCGTTCTATCGCTTCAGGGCGGCGAAGGTAGAGCGGGATAAGTTCCTGCGGTGAGTCAAACAGACCCGCACGGGCCCGGAGCCAACCGCAGGCATGCACTTTTGCGGCGTGCGGCTGTTGATAATCCGAGTCCAGATGGAACACATCCGGAGCGGTAAGAGCTGCGGAGTGTTGTTTTAAACCTTCGCCTAACAGGTAAAGCGGGCGGGGGGATTTTTCGAGCAGTTCCTGAGGAGTCATCAGGCTGGATGGGATGATGGTTCTGAAACCCGGAATAAAACTGTCGGGCTGATCATCAGGAAAAAGTTTTTCATAAAGGGCGGTGTAAATCTGTTTTCGTTTGGCGTCGATGACGCAGGCGGTGGTTTGGATGGACAGATTCTGCGTAGCGGCAGCCTGGCTGGCGTTTTGGACCAGCACGTCGGTGCTGGGGACGGTGACGATTTTTATGTGAGGATGGGCGAAAGTCAGAGCTTTGGCCAGGGCGACGGCGATTCTCAGGCCGGTGAAACTGCCCGGTCCGATGGAAAGATGAATCTGGTCAGGTTGGCCCGGTGTCCAGCCCCGCTGAGCGGTCAGTTGGGCGATAACGGGCATCAGCTCGCGGGTGTGCTGGAAACCTGCAGAAAAACTCCGTTCAGCCAACCGTTGCGGGCCCCTGGCCAAGGCGACCGAGCCCAGGCGAGCGGAAGTTTCTATCGCTAATATAATAGCTGAATCGTTATTCATTCTCGCAGCTATAATAAGGAAAATCGTTGATATTGCAACCGTTGCTTATCTTTGGTGGCTGGGACTCTATCAACTAAAGGTACCTCTAATAATTGCTTTTGCAGCGCGAGCGGTCCTGGCGGACGGC
>DAOWAK010000184.1 GCA_030634605.1 Sedimentisphaerales bacterium | reverse complement strand
TTAAGAAAATATACCCAATGGGTATCATAATGCCTGGCAGCCCACTGGCGTGGGGGCTGGCTCAAAGGTCTGTCAGATCCTCGATCGGGTCGAGGACAAGCTTAGATTTACAAAACGAGCAACATGGCATTTTCATCTGTGACCGGTATACCTGCTACAGGTCCGATAGTTCAGCCAATTTTAATGTGTTTTGGCGACTGGCAAAAAAGGTGTCGAATGATTAATGTAGTAAAGAAAGAATTGACGAAATATTCGACATGGCAGATAAACACACCACAATTGAGTTTGAGAAATTTTTCGACTCAAGCAGAAACGGGATCAGTGAAACTGATTTGGCTAAGGCGACGAAATTTATTGAGCAACGACCGATAAGTGTCCGGCCAAATCATCAGGTCCTATATCTGATTGAGGACGAGGAAGAATAGGGCAGTGGGAAGTCCGTCCGATTTCGGAATCAGCCAATTGCAAGGGTAACAATTTTGCTGGCTTACGGAATCAATCTTGGCATTGCTCCCTGACAGTTGCAACAGAGCTGCGATTTAAGGGAACCTCTAAAAATTCATTTTGGCTGCGAGCGGTTATTTTTCCGTCTGGTCTGCGTCGCGAAAAACCGGGAATATCCACCAATATGCCCGATTTTTCGCTCCTTGCCAGACGAAAAAATCCCGCGCTCTCGCTACAAAAGCAATTATTAGAGGTACCCTTAAAGCGGTCGGGTGGTTTTGCGCATTCTAACGTGCACGGGCAGGATTATTCTGGTGGGTTCGTTTGAATTATTCTCAATGCGTTCGAGCAATAATTTAGCGGCATTTTTCCCGACCAGTTCCAAATCGGCCCAAACGGAGCTAAGCCCGATGGTGGGCAGCTCGCTGGGGCTGCAATCATCGAGGCCCATCACGGAAAGGCCCTGGGGGACATTAATACCCCGGTCGTGACAAACCCCGAGAATCTCATAGGCCAGCCAATCATTGATCACCATTAAGGCAGTGGCCTGAGGTGAGGTTTTTTCCCAGGCGGAGATGACCCGGGTGGCGAATTTTTTCAGCACTTTCTGGTTTCGGTGGGCATCGGTCTGTGAGACGATTTTCATGTTATCTTCGAGGCCGAGTTCGATCATCGCGGTTCGATAGCCATCGTTGAACAGTTCCATATATTCCAGATTATCCACCACGCCGACATAAGTGATATTACGGTGGCCCAGTTTGAACAAGCTGTTCACCGCCCGGTGGGAAGTGTCGAAATGATCGGTGCGCACCAGGGGCAATTCCAAGCCGGGTATTCGCCGGTCGATAAGCACAATTGGAATATTGTACTTTTCATTTATCTCTCGATAAAGTTCGATATTGTCCGCATGGCCGGAAAAGGCCGCAATGACGCCGTCAACACGTTTGCTGATGAAGTTTTCCAGTTCGTTTTTTTCGTATTCGGGATTATAATTGTGAACGGCCAGGACAGGTGAAAATTCCGGATAAACTTCTTTTTTTATGCCGAACAGAACCCTTTCATAGAAATCGCCACGCAAAGCGGTTACCAGCACACCAATCGTGAAAGTTCTTTTTCCGGCCAGGCTGGCAGCGACATGATTGGGCCGATATCCCATTTCATCAGCCACTTCCAGAATCCGCTCGACGGTATTTGGCGAAAGGCGGCGTTTTCCTGGTTGCCTTCCGCGGAGGGCAAATGAAACGGTGGTCAGGGAGACCCCAGCTTTTTCAGCAATTTGTTTGAGCGTGACAGCCATTGATATAATTTCTCAAATAACAAATGTTGGGGTAATTATACTGTAACAATAGGAGTTCGACAGAAAAATATTTTTGAATAATAATTTGGTTAGCGAAAACCCAAAAAAATCTTATGTTGTTTATTCATGTGGATTTACAGGTGTTTAGAGAGACATTCCGGTCAGGAAAAAATTTTTAATAAAACATTTGAATCTGGCAGCCGACATCACTATGATCTCGTGATAAAGCGTTTTAACAGGCGTATATAAGCATTATAAAAAATGAGCGTATGGCTCAGAAAGGGCGGAAAGATGAAGGTTTTTTGTTTGGGATCAGCCGGGATGATCAGCCGGGAATCAGTGTTTGATCTGGTGGAGCATTCGGATGCTGAAAAAATCACTATCGGCGACTGCAATGAGCAGGCGGGCATGGAAGTGGTGAAATTGCTGGATGATCCGCGGGTGGATTTTGTGAAAGTGGATATTATATCGGATCCGGCTGGTGCTACGGAGCTGATGAGTAAATATGACATCGTCATGGACGGTACGACGATTTCTCTTAACGACAAGTCAACCAAATGCATTGCCGAGGCGGGTGTGCATGGTTTGAATCTGAATGGTTTTGGCGTGGAATGGGATTATGAAGAGACGTTTGAGAAGAACGGCAAAATCTGCATTCCGGGTATGGGGATGACGCCGGGTTTGACGAATCTGATGGCGATGCATGCCGCCAATCAGCTGGACACTATCGACTCGATCCGGGTCAGCCATGGTGCTTTTCGGTCGATTGCATTTTCTCCGGCGATAGCGGAGACGACACGTTATGAATATGATCCCGACCTGCCGGGCCGGGTGGTTTATGAAAATGGCGAATATATCCAGGTGCCCCCCTTCGCGCGTGAACGGGACATCGCCCTGCCGGAGCCTTACGGGACCAATCCGCAATGGATTATTCCGCACGCCGAGACCAAGACCCTGCCGGTTTCGCTGCCGGAGAAGAAGATCAAGCTGGTTGAAGTACGCGGGACCTGGCCGCCGCAAAATATGCGTCTGGTTCGGGCGTTATACGACTGGGGCTTTATGAAGAACGATAAGGTGAAGGTCGGGGACGTTGAAGTTGGAGTTCTGGATGCTATCGCGAGCTACCTGATTAATTCCGAGGTGGGCAAGAATACCGACCTTTGGGGCTATGCACTGCACATTGAAGTTATTGGCTACAAAGACGGCAAGAAGTTCGAGCACGTTTTGACGCACACGCATCCGGTGAGTGACGGATCGGTTAAAGGCTGGGAGAAAATCCGGGCATACACGCGAAATGTCGGTATCCCGATGGGCCTGGCTGTGCAGATGATTATGGATGGACGTTCCAAGGGAACCGGGATAGTGGCTCCGGAGTTGGCGTTTGAACCGACAGTATTTTTCAAAGAACTGGAGAAACGGCAGATATTCGTGCATGAAGAAATCAAGAGTCTCTAAGCGGTTACGGCAAATTCAATGTAAGCCTAATCGCTTTGGAATACTGGATGCCCGATCAAGTCGGGCATGACAAGTCGAAACGGTCAGTTTGATCTATTCATCCCCCTCTTTGCGGAGGGGTTTTTTTTGTAATTGTTAATTTGTCTCACTATTACAGGCGATGAAATTTTAATTTGCCAATTTGCAGTTGGAACTGATACAATTCCGGTCTGAATCAGGCCAATTTCGTAGGTCGAGTTGAATTATCCGGGCCTTAGCTGTTATGGAGCGGGCTGAGCTTTTGAGGTGATGATGGGACATCCAATTGAACACGCGGTGGGAATTTACATTGGGCTGCTGTTGCTGGCGTGTGTAGTGGGGATCGCCAGCAAGCTGGTTACGCCGCTGCCGTACACGATTTTTCTGACGCTGGTGGGACTGGTAATCGGATTATTTCATTTTGGGCCGGACATGAGTGAGACGGGGTTCGGTCATGAACTGATATTTTTTGTGTTTCTGCCGCCGCTGCTTTTTCAGGGTGCATTTCACATGGAGCTGGATCGGCTGCTGAAGCAGTTCTGGCCGATCGTTTGTTTTGCGATACCGGGAGTGGTGGTCTCGACGCTGGTGGTGGGTGGTCTGGTTGGCTGGCTGGGCGGCATCGAGGTGATGCTGGTGGCGATGCTGTTTGGTGCGCTGATTTCGCCGACGGACCCGGTGAGCGTTCTGGCGATGTTTAAGCAGGCAGACGTACCGGAGGATTTGCGGGCGTTGGTGGAGGGAGAATCGCTGTTTAATGACGCAACCGGAGTGGTGATTTTTACGATTCTGCTGGAAGCGATTCTGGACGGTGAGGGGTTGAGTTTTGGGCACGCGGCGGTGGAGTTTGTTAAGGTGTCCGGGGGCGGATTGCTGCTG
>DAOWAK010000325.1 GCA_030634605.1 Sedimentisphaerales bacterium | reverse complement strand
TGACGGTCGGGTGATAGATTTTATTGATGTGAATCTGCACTGCTGGCCGGCGAATCCGTGGCCGACGTTTAATGTGGCAGATGTTCTTTTGTGCGTGGGGGTGGGTGTTCTGCTGTTGAGTCAGTTCGTGCACCTGCGGCATAAGGAAAAGCCGAAGGAATAATGCTGCAGGAGGATTGACCCCCGCCTGGCGGCTGGGGGCTTTTTTGGGGGAATGAATGAGCGGGTAAATTTTTCGTTTTTTTATCAATTAGGTTGACATTCAAACAGGCCAATATTAAGATATCAAATTCACAATTTGGTGAGTAAATTGGTATTTTACTCTAAAATCTGGTATCAATAAAAGGCGCGGAGGTTATTAAATTGCAAAAGGTTACGTTAATTCGAGGTGACGGAATTGGTCCGGAAATCGCAGAGGCTACCCGTCGTTGCGTTGATGCAACCGGTGCGGCGATAGAGTGGGATATTCAGGAAGCGGGTACGGACGTTATGGAGAAGCTGGGTACCCCGCTGCCGGAAGCTACGCTGGCGTCGATCAAAGCCAACGGTGTGGCGCTTAAGGCTCCGATTACTACGCCGGTGGGGACGGGATTTCGCAGCATTAATGTGCACCTGCGTCAGCACTTTGACATGTACGCCTGCCTGCGTCCGTGCAAGAGCTACGAAGGTGTGCGGAGTAAATACGACGACATTGATCTGGTGGTGGTTCGCGAAAATACGGAAGATTTGTATGCGGGGATCGAATTCCAGAAGGATACTGAGGAAGCGGCGGAACTGACCCAATGGATCAACAAACGCAGCAAGCGGCAGATCAAGTATAAATCGGGCATCAGTATCAAGCCGATCTCGGTGGAAGGGACCGAGCGGATTGTGCGGTTTGCTTTTGATTACGCCCGGAAAAACAGCCGCAAAAAAGTTACCAGTGTGCACAAGGCTAACATCATGAAGCACAGCGACGGGCTGTGGCTGGATGTCAGTCGCGAAGTGGCGAAAACATATCCGGATATTGAATTTGAGGACCGGATCGTGGATAATATGTGTATGCAGCTGGTTCAGAAACCGGAGCTGTATGACGTGATTGTGCTGCCGAATTTGTATGGTGATATTGTGAGTGATCTGTGTGCCGGTCTAATAGGCGGACTGGGTATGGCGCCGGGGGCTAACATTGGCACGAGCATGGCAGTGTTCGAAGCGACTCACGGCAGCGCACCGAAATATAAAGGACTAAACAAGGTCAACCCCACAGCTCTGATTTTGTCGGCGATGCTGATGCTGCGGCATCTGGACATGTTCGACGAAGCGGAGAAGCTGGAAAACGCGGCGGCGGCGGTTATCGCCGAAGGCAAAGACGTTACTTATGATATGAAGCCAACGCGTGACGATCCGACAGCTGTGGGTACAAGCGAGATGGCTGATGCGATTATCGCCAAAATGTAAATCGACACCCAATGGGTGTCATAATTCCTGGCAGGGCCTTTTCCAAAGGGCTGTCAGATTCAGGTTTACAAATTGAGCAAACCGGCATTTTCATTTGTGATCGGTATAATCAGCGGAGAAGCTCAAGGTTTTTTGGCCCGGCTGATGCGGATGATTTTGACGGTGGGTGCCTGGGTATATTCTCTGGTTATCAGGTTTCGTAACCGGGGCTACGACAGCGGCTGGTTGAAAAGCTATAAATTATCGGTTCCGGTAATTTGTGTGGGCAATATCACCACCGGCGGTACGGGAAAAACGCCGTTGGTGGAGTTGTTGGGTGGGTATCTGCAAAAGCGCGGGGTAAGAGTCGCGCTGCTGAGCAGGGGTTATCAGGCCCAGGGCGGCGGGGATAATGATGAGGTAAGGATTCTGCGCGAGCGATTGGGCGGCGTGGAAATTGTCGTCGATAGCAACCGGGTTCGCGGGGGGCGGAAAGCAATATCTGAGCATGGGGCGGAAGTGTTGCTGCTGGACGATGGTTTTCAGCATCGTCGGCT
>DAOWAK010000170.1 GCA_030634605.1 Sedimentisphaerales bacterium | reverse complement strand
GGGAATAATGACGGCACTTTCTGGACGCACGCTTATACCAGCCTGGCTCCGGCATTGTCCAATGCTGAACTCGATACCGAAATCCGCGTAGCTTCAGGCGTCTATCGCCCTGATGACGGAATGGCTTTTATAACTGTAATTGGTTTTGACGTGAGAGAAGTCTCCTTCGTATTGCCGGATGGCGTGGTGATAAAAGGTGGATACGCCGGAACTAAAGCCGAACCGGGCAATACCCGAAATCTCGCTGAATACCCAACCATCCTCAGCGGTGCTTTGAATTCCGGTGTTAATGCTTATCACGTTGTCACCGCTGCTGATGCAACCTTGGACGGCTTTATAATTACCGCCGGCCTGGCAACCGGAACAACAACCGGTGATTCCGCGTTCAACAATTGCGGCGGCGGCATATTCTGCGACGGCACCAGCCCAACCATTATTGATTGTGAAATAATCGACAACTCTGCCGACTTCGGCGGGGCAATTTACTGCCGAAACGGCGCCCAGCCCAAAATCATTCGCTGCCTTATCACCAATAATTCCGCCCGTTTTAAAGGCGGAGCAGTCGCGTCCACTGATAGCGAACCGACCATCGTTAACTCCCTGCTGATCGACAACAGAGCTTCCGCCGGTGGTGCTTTCCACTGCAATGGCGGCAAAATGGAAATCATCAATTGCACCGTCGCCGACAACCACGCCAAAACAACCGGTGGCGGAGCTTTCGGCCGCAATACTACCTTGGCTGTTAAGAATTCCATCTTCTGGGACAACACCGCCAAAAAGGGCCGTCAACTATCTATCGATAAAGATACTCACCTGACGGTGTCATACTGTGATATTCAGGGCGGACAGAGCAATGTCTATCGAGCCAAGGGCAGTACATTAACCTGGGGACCGGGCACCATCAACAGTTACCCATATTTTGCCGCTCCCGGTGATTACCGACTAAGTAGTTCCTCTGCTTGTATCAATGCCGGCGACAACCTGGCCGTTTCCTGCTGCACCACAGACTGCTCAGGCTTGCCTCGAATTTACAATGGCGGCATCGTCGATATCGGTTGCTACGAATATCAAGGCGAACCGGCTCTACCCGGCACCTCCGCCATCGCCATCACCAGCTTTACCGCAACCGCCTCCCGCAAAGCAAACCACGGCTCGCTAATAATCTCCGGGCAGCTACCTGACCTCGACCCGCAGATTATCGAGTACGCGCAAACTGTCCAACTGAAAATCGGCCCCTGCGAATTTACTATCCACTCTGATAGCGACAGCGTAATTAAACGTCGCAACAACTATATCTTCAAGCACCTCCCGGAGACCGGCGGTTCCTGCCTGTTGCTTTTCAATACCAGGGATAACACCTTCTTCTTTAAGGGCGGTAATTTATTGCTCAGCGGCCTGGCTGAACCGGTTATGGTCGAGCTTGCCATAGATGGATATTATCGAGGCCGGGGGCAAGCCGATTCATCCGCGCTCAAAAAACTGATCCCTCTGAAACTCCTGTCCGGCCATTCCGACGCCCTGCGCATCACCAGATTCAATTACCGGCCCGGCAAAACTCTAGCTGCCGGTGATTCTCTTGATGTCATAGGCGAGATTGCCCTTGCTGACATCTCAACCAATCTTGCTCAACAGGATATCACAATTCGCTGGGGCAGCTTTAATGTCACAATACCTGCCCAGAACATGCACCAGCGGAGATCCAGGAAATTATTCTACTTCAAACCGGAACCGAACAGCGACCTGAAGGTCACTGCCGCCCTGTTCAACCTGGACAATTGCACATTCTTCATAAGATTACGCCATGCCGCCATCAGCGACCAGGGCGAACAGGCAGATTTCGGCCTGGCTTTTGATTCCTTCGATCAATCCGTCCCGGTAGGACCATAATCTGCTTTTACTGCAAATTTTTGCTCCACGATGAGTTTGTAAAAACAGAAAAATTTGAATCTGAGCCTCCAACTTATCTGGTGGCTGGGGGGGATTATCCATGGATTTGTCGAAATTTTTTCGTCTGATAATTATCTTAGGCTATTGGACTCTATATAATATTATTAGTTTTTAGGCGATTTGACGTTTTTCAAAGCTGTTAGGCCCGAAATGACGGTTCAACAGCTTAATCCCACAGCCCAAACCGTCGATTAGTTGTGATGTAGAGAAAGCTTATATCAAAAACCCCAGAAAAGTGAGATTGCCATGAAAAGCATTAAAAAAGTGTGTTTTGTATTACTGGTTTTGTTTGCCGCAACAATAGCTCAAGCAGACTTGCAGATATCCGTTCATCCCACGACTCAGCCACTCACTTGGGATCCTCTTAATCCGGGGGAAAATGATATTACTATCAATGTCAATGAAGATCTAACTCTGGGCATTTACACCAATACCTTGATCTTTGGCGGCCAACCGGGCGAAGGTGACTGGTTCCTCATGTGCGATACCAATCTGGGCTCAATCTCCGGTGGCGTTGCGAATGCTGCATTACAGGCCGCTGGGAATGTCTTGGCTATCTATAACGGCAAAGCAGCTGGCGCATGGCAAATTGCTGACCCGTCTGATGGTGTTGGTGGTGGAGTATTCGTTTTTGGTGCACCAATGGTGCCTATGGATACTCTCTATAACCAAATACTATTCCGTTGCAATGGACCTGGCGATGTTGTTATCGAGTTGGTACAAGGCGTAGCTGTTGTTCCCCCAACAGGTGATCCGTATATTGAGGTTACAGGCAGTTGGGATACAGTAGTTATCCATCAAAATGCCGGTCCGGGGGATGTAATCGCCCCGACTGCCGGCGGCAGTGTTGCAGGCATCACCAGTGCCGGTGGGACAACGCATAGTTTCACCGTTACCTATAGCGATAATGTTGCGGTGGATGTGTCGGACCTGGATGGATCGGATGTTTTAGTAACCGGGCCGAGCAGTTACAGCCAAGCTGCATCATTTGTTAGTGTCGATGTCCCAACCGATGGCTCGCCGCGGGTGGCGACTTATCAGGTTACCGCACCAGGTGGTAGCTGGGATGAAGCCGATAATGGGACTTACACCTTAACAATGCAGGCTTCTCAGGTTAGTGACACCGCGACCACAGCTAATTTTGTAGCCGGCGTCAGTCTCGGGACTTTTGATGTAAATATTCCGGCAGCTCCGACGGACGTAATCGCTCCAACTGCCGGCGGCTCAGCAGCAGACATTACCATCGCTGGTGGGGCGACGCATAGTTTCACCGTTACCTATAGCGATAATGTTGCGGTGGATGTGTCGGACCTGGATGGATCGGATGTTTTGGTAACCGGTCCGAATAGTTACAACCAAGCCGCTTCGTTCGTGAGCGTGGATGTTGCCGGGGATGGTTCGCCGCGAGTAGCGACTTATCAGATTCCCGCACCGGGCGGCAGTTGGGATGAAACCGATAATGGAACCTACACGGTAACGATGCAAGCCAGTCAGGTTAGTGATATCGCAACTCCAGCCAATTTCGTAGCCGGTGCCAGCCTGAGCACTTTTGATGTGAATATCCCGACAACTCCGACGGACTCAATCGCTCCGACTGCCGGCGGCAGTGCAACAGACATTACCAGCGGTGGTGGGGCAACACATAATTTCACCGTCACCTATAGCGATAATGTTGCGGTGGATGTGTCGGACCTGGATGGATCGGATGTTTTAGTGACCGGGCCGAGCAGTTACAGTCAGGCCGCTTCGTTTGTGAGTGTCGATGTCGCTGGTGACGGTTCACCGCGAGTGGCAACCTATCAGATTCCCGCACCGGACGGCAGCTGGGACGAAACCGATAATGGCACCTACACCGTTACGATGCAGGCCAGCCAGGTAAGCGACACCGCAACTACAGCCAATTTCGTAGCTGGCGGCAGTCTGGGAACCTTTGATGTAAATATCCCAGTCGATACCGGCGACGACTTAACTCTTGCCAAGGCAGTCGTCCGGGCCGGCAGAAGTAGAAATTCCACAGACTTCTTTTTGCTTTCCGGCGGTTCGCTGGATCTGGTTGAGGCAGACTTGGCCGGGGTAGCTAAAATTACTGTGGGGCTCTACACCGATATTACTGCCGATCCTAATTTTTCTGAGGAAATCACTTACAATCCAGCCAATTTGAGACGGCTGAGATACGTCCATCGCGGCTCAGCCGGTAAAATCACCATGCTACAACTGAATTTGAAACGAAAGACATTTTTAATCCTGGCTAAGAACGTGGATTTGTCCGGCCTGGGCAGCCCCTTCATGCTGCGTATGGAGATTGGATCAAAAATCTTCACCGCCCTGGCGGACGAAGCAGTCATTAATGGTCCCAGGG
>DAOWAK010000326.1 GCA_030634605.1 Sedimentisphaerales bacterium | reverse complement strand
GCTGACCAGGATCGGCCGCCAGATGTTCTGCGAAAGATAAATAGCAATAAACATCGCCAAAGCCACCGGAGTAATATCCCACGCCAGAGCACCAGCCAGCACAGCATAGCAGACCATCACCGCTGCCCAGACCGACAAAGCAGCCTTATCGTCCGAGCCGTGCCAGTTGGCGATGCGATGGGCCTGACGCGCGGAAATGCTTGAAAACACATAAATTAGGAAATATACCAGCCCGATCAAAACTGCGGTCCGCTGGTTCTGATTGTCGATCACCGCCAGCAGCGGCAACGCCAAAGCCGCCGCCTGGATAGCAACCTGGAGGTAATCTTTGACCACCTTGAAAACCCCCTCAAAGCCACAGGACTCCAACAATAGCCGACGTTGCTGTTTGTTCTGCCAGGCTTCTTTGAGCGATTCCCAGATGTGGACGAACACCTCCTTAAAGTTAGGCTTGCTGTTCTCCGTTAGCGATATGTCGCGGGGATATCCCAGAAAATTGATGATGTTGAGCGCATAAGGAATCAAACATAACCAGAAGATACTGCTGTAGTTACCCGTGCTGAATACCAACGCCGCCGCCACCACCGACGAGGTGGCTGAACCCAGCTGCGACCAGCTGCGGGTGAAGCCGTAAACTTTAAGTCGTTTGTTTTCAAGGTGATGGACGCGAAGATAATCGAAAATGATAGCTTTGTGGGTGCCGGTGCGAAAAGCTTCGCCCAAGGCTAACAGCAACATGGCGCAGAAAAGGTGCAGCAGTTGGCTGCTCAGGGCGAAGATTACGAATGAAAAGCAGTAGCAAATGAACGAAAAGATCATCGACCGTCTGCGGCCGTAAAGGTCTGCTACAGCACCACTTGGGATTTCAAATAGATTAATACAAAGCTCGCGAAAACCGATCAGCAGGCCGAACTGAAAGAAACTAAGTCCTTTTTCCAGCATAGCCAGCATGAAAAAAGGGGCGAAATACTGCTGATTTTTCAGGAATCCGTACATGCAGAAGCGAGTCATGGTAAGGTTGAATTTTACGCGTCTGGTCATCAAAAATTCCCAAAAACCCCTGTTTATGCACCTGTAAACTGGTATTATGTGTTTGTTAGCGACTAACCGGCAATGTAATATGCTCCAGGTTGCCGAGATTATCTTAACGTTTTTCAGGGCAATAAGTTACTGCTATTATGCTAAGACATCAGGAAAATTTGCTTGTTAGCTGGAATAATAGCCGTTATGATAAATGGTTACTTTGGTTTTGAACCATTGGGAACATTGATTAGAGCGTAATAAGGGCTTTAGTTCAGCTTCGACCAGGATGAGTCGATTCGGGGCTGGGGCGTTTGCTCAGCGGAGTCAGTGGAAAACCCATTATCGAGGGCAAATGAAAGAAGGAGCCTAAAGCCATGAGTGATAAGTCTTTATCTACACTTCCGGATGCCGGGGATCAACCCGGCAAACCCAATGCAGCATCGAAACCCGAAATGAACGGGTCGGAGATTTTTTGCCAAACTCTTGTCAGCGAAGGAGTTGAGACGATGTTTGGCTATCCCGGCGGGGTGGTTTTGCCGGTTTTTGATGCTTTGTACGACAGTCCAATTGATTTTGTGCTCTCGCGGCACGAGCAGGGTGCGACCCACATGGCCGACGCCTACGCCCGCGCGACCGGTAAGGTCGGCGTGGTGCTGGTGACCAGCGGGCCTGGTGCGACGAACACCGTAACCGGTATAGCGACCGCCTACATGGATTCTACGCCGATGGTCGTAATCACCGGGCAGGTTAAAACCCATCTGATCGGCAACGATGCCTTTCAGGAGGCGGACACAACAGGAATCACCCGGCCGATTACCAAGCACAACTGCATTGTCAAGGATGTCAAGGACCTGGAGCGTTCGCTGCGGGAAGCGTTTTTTATTGCCCGAACGGGTCGGCCTGGGCCGGTGGTGGTGGATTTGCCGCTGGATGTTTCGGT
>DAOWAK010000200.1 GCA_030634605.1 Sedimentisphaerales bacterium | reverse complement strand
TTCGGCTGGCAAGGAGCGAAGAATCGGGCATATTGGTGAATATTCCCGGTTTTTCGCGACGATGACCAGACGGAAAAATAACCGCTCGCAGCCAAAATGAATTTTTAGAGGTTCCCTTAAGTAAGTGAAGGTGCGGTCATGGCAAAAATCGGATTTGTGGGCGGGGGTAAAATGGCGGAAGCGTTAATCGCAGGGATCCTCCGGGGATCGGCCGTTCAGCCGGGTAACATTTTCTGCAGTGACCTGCTCCAGCAGCGACGGGAGCATTTGCGGGATAAATACCAAATTGAAGTAACCGATGACAATGGGATGGTTTTTGATAGGGCGGAAATTGTTTTTCTGGCATTCAAGCCGCAGGGATTTCCGGATGCGATTGAGGGAATGAAGTCGCGGACGCACCCGGGGCAGGTGGTGGTCTCGATTCTGGCCGGGATTCGGCTGGCGAAGCTTCAGGAACATTTGGGACCGAAAGTGGTCCGGGTGATGCCGAACACCGGATGTCTGGTCGGGCAGATGGCGGCGGGATACGTAGCTGCCGATCAGGTAACCCAGAAAGAGATGGATATGATTCGGAGGCTGCTCCAGTGCGCAGGAACAGCAGTACAAGTGACGGAAGCGGAGCTGGACGCGGTAACTGGTTTGAGTGGATCTGGACCGGCGTTTGTGGCTTATTTGATCGAATGTTTCACCGCGGCGGGGGTCAAGGCGGGACTGCCCCAGGCCAAGGCTGCCGATTTGGCGGTGGAGACCTTCGCGGGAACAGCCAAATTGCTCAAGCAGCAACAGATGCAGCCGAGCGAATTGATCGAGATGGTTTCGTCGCCTAAGGGAACAACGGTGGCGGGGCGGGAGATTCTGGAAGCGTCGGACGTGGCGGATGTAATCGAGCGGACGATATCAAGAGCGGCACAACGCAGCAGGGAACTGGGGACGGAGCAGTAACGCATTGGGGAAACATTTTTCTATTTTCCAATAAAATTCAGCTTGGTAGCTGAGCACAATTTTGGTGATTGAATGGATCAGGAGCCGGCAGGGATAATAATGTATGTTTGGTACGCGGTCAGTTTGCTGCTGCTGGCGGTGTGGCTGTTGCGAACCAGCGGGAAAAACCGGGGATTCAGCCAAAGTTGCCCAAAAAAGCACTGGCTGAGCATTTTTGATCTGGCTCTGGTGGGACTGGTTTATGTCGGAACAAATGCTTTGCTAGTTTTAGGAGCAGATGAACCGTCGTCCCCGGAACAATTGAATAAAAACATGGGCGGATTGATCGGATGGCAGTTTTTGATGGCGGGTGTAGTTTTGCTGGTGGCAAAATGGCGGTTCGAATCGGGATTGAGGGGATTCTTTGGTAAAACTGCCCAGGCAAAACAAACGCTGCTGCTAACGGGGATTTATTTTGTAGCAGCAACGGGATTGACCCTGTTGACGCTGGAAGTGACGGTCAGAATTTGTCAGCAGTTTGGTTACGAACAGATACAGCGGCACGCGATCCTGAAAATGCTGGCTGATGATCCACCGTTACTGACGAAAATTCTGATGGTGATAAGCGCTGCCGTGGGGGCGGCACTGATGGAAGAAGTGCTTTTCAGGGGAATTATCCAGAGTTTCCTGGTGGGTTTCATCGTCCGCGGGCGGGGCCGGGTTGCAGGCCTGAACGCCGAAATCGACGGACCGACAGGAATACCAGCCACGAGTAAACTTTGGCAGCCCGGCAGGTGGATTGGAATAACAATGGCCTCTGCTTTGTTTGCCATCAGCCACAGCAATCCGCAACACATGCCCGCATTGTTCGCCTTGGGGATGTTTCTGGGTTATTTGTATGAGCGACATGGCAACCTGATAGCGGTAATCCTGGTCCACTGCCTGTTCAATAGCTTACCGTTGATTGGAACATTGTCGCAGAGTGGGTGATAAGCCTGTCCAAAAGGGGAATATTTTGGCGGGTGGGGATAATTTGGGGGATTAAATTTTCACAGCCGATAAAAATATTTCACGGTTGACATTGCTTGCCGGCCCGGGGAAAATTACGTTATGTGCCTACTAATAAAGACTTTACTATTCTTTCGGCTGGTCAGTTGCCAGGTTAAAAAAAGGGTGGAATCAGTGGATTAGTATTTTTTTTTTGATACCGGTTTGACTTGGTAAAATGTCGGACCAATAAACTCTTATATAGGATTTTGGGCTATTAGTACGGTTTGGCAGACTTGATCCGAAGAGGTTTAAGGTAATGAATTTATTTCGGCAAAACACTGATTACGCGTTACGGTTGATGGTGAATCTGGCCCAGAAATGGCCGGGTAAAGCGGTTTCTGCCCGGGTGCTGGCCCGGGAGGGTGATGTCTCGAGTCAGTTCACCTGCAAAATACTGCAGCAGCTTCATGAAGCTAATCTGGTAATTAGCTGCATGGGACCCAGGGGTGGCTATCGGTTGGGCCGGCCACCCGGAGCAATCACGATGCGGGATGTCATCTCTGCGGTACAGGGACCAATTTGCGCCAATAACTGCATGGTAGGCCCGGACGGCTGCCCCAGGAGGCAGCACTGCTCGATCAGCTTAAAAATGGCGGAATTGCAGAATAATATTGAGAACTATTTAGACAATGTTACACTAGAGGAGTTAGCCAATCTGTCAGTCAGCATGATAGAGAAAAAAGCCAATCTTAATGACTCGGAGCGGTTCGCCGCAGAGGGATGATATCGGAATAAGATATAGTACCCTTGAATTTAATTTGTTGGTGTTGCTTTATTAGTTAAGGAGTTTTTTAATGAATATGTTTTGTTATCAGTGCGAACAAACCGCCAAAGGAACCGGCTGCACAGCTCATGGTGTTTGCGGCAAGGATCCGGAAACTGCAGCGTTGCAGGATTTGTTGATATACGCGAGCAAAGGGATTTCGATGTATGCGCATCGGGCTCGTCAGTTGGGCGGTGTGGATCGGGATATTGATGTGTTTGTTATAAAGGCCTTGTTTACGACCGTAACCAATGTTGATTTTGATGTGGACCGGTTGGCGAAGTTGCTCGATGAAGCGGCACAATTGCTGCAAAAGGCCCGGAAGATGTACGAGTCGGCGTGCGCGCAGGCGGACAAGCAGCCGGAGAAGTTGTCGGGTCCGGCAAACTGGCTGGCGGCGGCAGATATGGATGGCCTGGTCAATCAGGGTGAGGCGGCTTCGATTCAAAAGCGAATTGACACGTTGGGTGAGGACATCGCCGGTCTGGAAGAACTGATTACTTACGGACTGAAGGGAATGGCGTCCTATGCGGATCATGCTCAGATTCTGGGTGTGGAAGATGAGCAGGTTTATGGATTTTTCCATGAGGCAATGGATTTCCTGACGGTGGAAAACCGTACCGCCGATGAACTGCTCCCCATGGTGCTCAAGGTCGGCGAGGTCAACTTGAAAGTAATGGAAATGCTCGACAAAGCCAACACCGACGCTTACGGCCATCCGGAGCCGACGGAAGTAAAGGTCACCACGGTCGCCGGCAAGGCGATTCTGGTATCGGGACACGACCTCAAGGACCTGGAAGAACTGCTCAAACAGACCGAAGGAACCGGGATTAATGTTTACACTCACGGCGAAATGCTGCCGGCGCTGGCTTATCCGGGGCTGAAAAAGTATCGTCACCTGGCGGGCAATTACGGCGGGGCCTGGCAGGATCAACGGCAGGAGTTTGAGAAATTTCCGGGGGCGATACTGATGACGACCAACTGCATCCAGAAACCCAAGGGCAATAACCAGACAAAAAGCAAAAGGAAGACCATGACAGTTGAGTCGAGTGTGGTTCTGATTG
>DAOWAK010000231.1 GCA_030634605.1 Sedimentisphaerales bacterium | reverse complement strand
TCAGATTTATTGCGATTTCAGCGGTTACAGCGATATTGCGCGGGGGTTAGGTAAGTGGATGGGTTATGAGCTGCCGATCAATTTTAATCGGCCTTACCTGTCGGGGAGTTTTCGGGAGTTTTGGGGGCGGTGGCACATTTCACTGTCGAGCTGGTTTCGGGATTACGTTTATATTCCGCTGGGCGGTTCGCGGAAGAGTGCGGCGGCGGGATATGGCAGCCTGTGGATAACGATGCTGTTGTCGGGGCTGTGGCACGGGGCGTCGTGGACGTTTGTGGGCTGGGCGGTGCTGCACAGTTTTTATTTATCGGTGGAGCGGCTGACGAAATGGCCTGGGCGGTTGGGTAGGGTTCCGGGCGGTAAGCACGCGGCGGTTCTGGTGGTGTTCGGGATGACGACGGTGGCATGGGTGTTTTTCCGGGCGGAATCGTTTGCTCAGGCGGGTGGGATTTTGGGGGTGATGTTCAGTTGGCAAAGTGCGGAGGCGGATGTTTTTCAGAATTTGCTCTCGTATAAGGCGCTGGTGATCTTGGCGTTGATGGTCGGGCGGGAGATGTATTGTTATTTCAAGCTGCCCTTGAATCCGGATTGGGGCGAGGGATTGTTGGCGCGGGTTGCGCAGCCGACGATGGTGGCGGTGGTGTTGTTGGTTTGTGTTTATTTGCGCGGGCCGGGGAGTGAATTTATTTACTTTCAATTTTAATTGTCGGATTAAGAATAACTGTAAGTGTTCACGGTAATCAAGATGAAACCGCCGATAGACGCCGATGAACGCGGATTATTTCGCCCTTTCAGGGCAAGTTTCCCCCGCCTGGCGGCTGGGGGCTTTTTAGTGAGAGTTATTTATTTCTGTGAACAGTTACGAATAACTTTAAAAAGATGCAAAGAAAATTAAAGATAAAGAAGTTGGGACGATTTTTTTTTGGGGAGCGATGTTTTTCAGCGATTTTGCTGGCGGCGATGCTGATTGTGGTGGTGGGGATGCGGCGGGTTGATCTGGGGCAGCACGAGGGGTGTTATGCAGGCGCGGAAGGGGAGAAAGCCGGCTGGGCCAGGTGCGCCGATGTGGTGATCGCGGGCGATTCGCGGGTGGTGCACGGGGTTTCGGGGAATGTGATGCGTGAGCACCTGGTTGGTTTGCGGATTGTGAATTATGGATTTTACGGGTGCGGCTACGATGAGCAGTATCTGCGGGCGATTGATGAACAATTTTGTCCGGACGGTGGCGACAAGATGGTGGTGTTGGGGATTACGCCGTGGTCGTTGACGGGGAAAGCACGGGTGGATAATTCGTTCAAGGTGGAAAAGGAGCGGTTGGCCAACAGAACGGCGCTGCAGGCGAAGGCGGCGCGAAAACCGCGATTTTCCCGGTCGATGAAGCCGGCGAATTTTGTTCGTGCGGTGCTGGGCGATAAGGAGGCTGAGGCAGACGGCCAGGGTGGAGAGGTGAATGACGGTTGGATTGGTAGTGTTCGGTCGATTAATCCGGGAGCGGATGTGGAGAATTATCGGTTCAAGTTTTTGAATAACGGGGTGGAGGAGCAGGCGGTGGAGGAATTGCTGTTGCGGGTGCGAAGTTGGTGCGACAACGGGGTTGCGGTTTTTGGGTTTCGCCCCCCTACCAGCGAGGCGATGGTGGCGTTGGAAGAGCAGCTTAGCGGGTTTGATGAGAGCGATTTTGTGGAGCGGTTTGAGGCGACGGGCGGCAGGTGGATTGGGGTGGATCAGTTTAAGTATCTGAGCTATGACGGCAGCCACCTGCATCGGGACGGTGCGATTGCGTTTTCGCACGATCTGGGAAAGAAGATCAAGCTGGAGCAAGAGTCCCCTACCGATCTGGCGCGTGATAGTTCGAATGAATTAAGCCAGTGACAATTTTAGTAGTTGAGAGGTTTGGGGGGTGATTTTTACACGGTCGGCGATGCGCAGGCCGAGGGGCCAGACGATGCCTTGGTCGTCGCAGAGCAGCCCGATTCGTGAGCGGGATTCGGCGGGGATGTTGTGATCGGTGAAGAAGTCGCCGAGGGTTTTGGAGCCGGCGGAGCCGAGCGGTTGGAAGCGGTCGCCGTTTTGCCAGGTGCGGAGGATGAGTTGGCCGACGATTTTTTCGGGATCGAGGATTTCTTCGCGGTGGGATTTGGAACGGTAGAATTCTGTTTGATCCAGTTGGTCGAGAGTAAGGTTTTCGATGTGCAGTGAATGGGCGGGTTGGGACTGTTGGTTTTCTGCAAAAAGGTAATCGGCAGGCAGGTCGGTGGTGCCGGGTGAGGTTAAGGTGATTTGGGGCAGGGGTGCGGAATTTTGTGAATCCTGTTTATCTGTAACATCGGTAACGATTGAAAAATGCAGTTCGTGGTTTTGGAGGATTACCTGGAGGTTTTCGGGCAATTGCAATTTACCGGTTTGGGCTGGCTGCTTAAGCAGATCGGTTACGGAGCGGATGTGTTGGAAAGTGATGCGTTGGAGGGGGAGGTTTAATTTTTCCAGCAGGTGGCGGATGAGTTCGGTTTGCTGGATGGGAGGGAGCTGGGCCAGGGCGGCGGCGTCCAAGACTGCGCGGTTGCTGTCGAGTTGGAGGGTGAGGTTTTGCAGGGCGGCGTCGGCGTCTTGGCTTAGCAGGTCGGTGAGCCAATGGGCGGTTTGGCCCAGTCGGACAAGAGCCTGTTTGACCTGCGGATTGTATTGTTCGGCGAGCAGGGGCAGCAGTTGATTGCGGATGCGGTTGCGAGTGAAAGCGTTGGAGGCGTTGGAGGCGTCGATTCGCCAGGGGATGTTGCGTTGACGAAGGAACTGTTCGATCTGGTCGCGGCTGACGGACAGCAGCGGTCTGATGATTAGCAGTGGTTTGCCGGGTTGGTCGTCGGTAAGTTCGCGTGAAGCGGGGATGCCGGCCAGGCCTTTGATGCCGGTGCCGCGGATGACGCGGTGGAGGATGGTTTCGGCCTGGTCGTCGGCGTTGTGAGCCAGGGCGATTTTGTTGCAGGAGTTTTTTCGGGCGGTCTGAACGAGAAATTCGTAACGAGCCTGACGGGCGGCGGTTTCGAGTGATTGGCGGGTTTTTTGAGCCAGGGAGTTGACATCGCAGCGGGCTACCGTGATGGGCAATTGTAAATTTTGTGCTTGTTGGCGGATGAAGGTTTCGTCGGCGTCGCTCTGGTCGGCGCGTAACTGGTGATTGAGATGGGCCAGTTGGAGATCGGCCAGGGGAAGCCGGGCGGAATTTTTTAGTTCGGCGAGGGCGGTGAGCATGGCCATGCTGTCGGGGCCACCGGAGACGGCGAGCAGCCAACGGTCGTCGGGATCGAGAAGGTTGTTGCGTTCGATTTGATCGAGGACTTCAAGCAGAAATGAATCGTTATTATTATTGTTCATGAATCATTTCAACCAATGGCTTTGAGGCCTTCGAAGAGTTTTTGCATTTCGGGTAGGATTTTTCCTTTTTCCAGG
>DAOWAK010000031.1 GCA_030634605.1 Sedimentisphaerales bacterium | reverse complement strand
CATTGGCTGGTGCTGTGTACGATTATGATATCGTTGTTTCTGGGTTTTACCAAGCGGCGTGCCGAACTGGTGGCGATGAAGGAATCGGCGGAGAACACCCGCAAGGTGCTTCAGGATTACAGCGTGGCATTTCTGGATCAGGTGATCCCGATGGTTACGGCAGCGACGATTATTTGTTATGCGCTTTACACGGTAGATGGCAGAACGGTGGAGATGTTCAAAAGCCGAGCTATGCTGTTGACGGTGCCCTGTGTGATATACGGCTTGTTCCGTTATATTTACCTGATTTATCACCAGCATAAGGGGCAGGATCCTACTTACGCTTTGTGCCACGACGTGCCGACGATTGCCAATCTTATTATCTGGGTTGGGCTGTCGGTGGTTGTCATTAAGTACGGAGCGGAATTTAATATTCTGGGATAGCCTGCCTATAATATCAGCAGAGACTAACAGTTGAGAAATTAATATAAGGATTCGAAGATGGCAAGAGCGAAAGTAGCAGTGATAAAGACCAAAGCAGCAACGGTGCTGGAGGACATTGATGGTCTGTTGGGATTGGCGGGGATGGAAGAGGCGTTGCCGAAGGATAAGACGACCATTCTGAAGGATAACATTTCCTGGCACATGCCTTTTTTGAGCGCGAACACGACGCCCTGGCAGTTGGAGGGAGTGATCAAGGGGCTGAAGAAGCGGGACTACAGCGAGGTGGTCTGTGTGGAAAACCGCACGGTCGTAACCAACGCGTACAAAGGCGAACGGCTGAACCGTTATACGCACGTGTTGGCGGACAATGAGATTCCGGTGAAATATAATTTCAAGCCGGAGCATATGAATTGGGTGGAGTACAAGCCCAAGGCAAAGATGCTGGTGCTGGACAAAATTTTCCCGGAAGGGATTCGGATACCGGATTATTTTTTCGACAAGAATATTATTCATCTGCCGACGATGAAGTGCCACATTTATACGACCATGACCGGTGCGATGAAAAACGCCTTTGGCGGATTATTGAATCGTAAGCGGCACTACACGCACAGCTGGATTCACAAGACGCTGGTGGATCTGCTGGCGATTCAGAAGGAGATTCACAGCGGAATATTTACGGTAACGGACGGGACGGTGGCGGGCAATGGAGCCGGGCCGCGGACGATGATACCGGTGGTGAAAAATTACATGCTGGCGTCGTCGGACAGTGTGGCGATAGACGCTATCAGTGCCAAGATGATGGGATTCGATCCGATGAGCATCTGCTGTATTCGGATGGCACATGAGCAGGGGCTGGGAGTCGGTCGTCCGGAAGAAATTGAGGTGGTGGGCGAAGACATTTCCGAAGTGAATTTCCACTTCCAGCAGTCTGACAATGCGGTGAGCAGGGTGGGTAAGTTGTTCTGGTTTGGTCCGTTTCGGGCGTTGCAGAAGCTGATGTTTCACACGCCGCTGGTTTACGCGTTTGTGCTCGGTTCATTTTTGTATCACGATTACGTCTGGTGGCCCACCGAGGGCAAGAAACGGATGAGAATGATCGCTGACAGTGAATGGGCCAAGTTGTTCCAAAGTTATCGCCTGTAATTCAACAAGGGTGATTGATTTAGCAAGATAATTAATATACGATACTTTATGAGATCAGATTGAATTTCTAGCAGAAAATCCTGAGCGAAAAATACTCTATACATGAGGTGAGGTATGAAAGGTGTGATTCTGGCCGGCGGGTTGGGTAGTCGTTTGCTGCCGATGACCAAGGTTACCAACAAGCATTTGTTGCCGGTTTATGACAAACCGATGATATATTACCCGATTCAGTGCCTGGTGAACGCGGGGATAACGGATATTATGCTGGTTACGGGGGGTAACTTTGCGGGTGATTTCCTGCAGTTGCTGGGAAACGGTAAGGATTTTGGGCTGAAGGAACTGCATTACACCTACCAGGAAGGGGGCAACGCCGGAATTGCCGATGCGTTGCGGCTGGCGGAGGATTTCGCCGAGGGTGAGAAGATTGTGGTGGTATTGGGGGACAACATTATTGAGAACAACATCCAGCGGGCGGTAGCTGAGTATTCCCGGCAAGGTGAAGGTGCCAAGGTTATTCTGAAAAAGGTTCCTGATCCGCAGCGGTTTGGAGTGCCGCAGATCGAGGGCGACCGAATCGTTAATATTGAAGAGAAGCCCCAGAAACCGAAAACCAATTACGCGGTTATCGGTATTTATATGTATGATACCATGGTGTTCGATTTCATCAAGTCGCAGAAGCTATCGGATCGCGGCGAGCTGGAGATTACGGACGTCAATAACGCTTACATTAAGAACAGCGGCCTCAAATACGAAGTGCTTGAGGGTTGGTGGACGGATGCAGGGACAATTGAGTCACTTCACCGGGCGACACAATTAGTGGCTGAGACCGGGGCTAATAATATGGGGCGGTGAGGGACAGATGAGGGATAGATGAGTAATAAAATTTTGATTACCGGCGGGGCGGGTTTTATAGGGAGTAATTTTGTCCATTTGCTGTTGGCGGAACGGCCGGAATGGCAACTGGTTTGTCTGGATAGTCTGACTTATGCCGGGAATCTGGCGAATCTGGCGGAATGTCAGGGCCAGAAACAGTTTCAATTTGTCAAGGGGAACATTTGCGATGCTGAGCTGGTGGACAAATTGATTTCTGACGATGTTGAGGTTGTGGTGAATTTTGCCGCGGAGAGTCATGTGGATCGTTCGATTCTGGGCTGTCAGGAGTTCATCCGGACCAATATCGAAGGTACGCAGGTGCTGATGGACGCGGCCCGGAAGCACGAGGTAGGAAAGTTTGTTCAGGTTTCGACCGACGAGGTTTATGGTTCGCTGGGCGAGGAGGGGGCATTTAGTGAGCAGACGCCGTTGGCGCCGAACAGCCCTTACAGCGCTTCCAAAGCGGCGGCGGATATGCTGGCGCGAGCTTATTATAAAACTTATGGTTTTGGGGTGATAACCACCCGGTGTTCGAACAACTACGGTCCTTATCAGTTTCCGGAAAAGCTGATTCCGCTGTTTGTGACAAATCTGCTGGCGGGCAAGAAGGTGCCGGTCTATGGGGACGGGCGTAACGTGCGGGACTGGATTCATGTGAAGGATCATTGTCGGGCGATTCTGGCGGCGATGGAAAAGGGTCGAGCGGGAGAGCTTTACAATATTGGTTCGGACAACGAGAAAACCAACCTCGAAATCACCCATCTGTTGTTGAAGCTGCTGGGCAAGGATGAATCCATGCTGGAGTATGTGGAGGATCGTCCGGGGCACGATCGTCGTTACGCTATCGATGCGACCAAAGCTAAGAATGAACTGGAGTGGCGGCCACAGGTTGATTTTGCCGAGGGAATGGCCCAGACGGTGCAGTGGTACATTGATAATCAGTCCTGGTGGGAGGAAATCAAAACGGGGCAGTATTTGAAATATCATGAGCAGCAGTACGGGAAAACTCTTTGATCGAATCTGCAACTGTAAAAGATTAAGGGTGGGGCACTAAGGTAATTTAAGTGTATAGAAATTTGTATTTTTTGGCAGGAGGGGCGATAAAGGCAGGTGCTTCGATAGGGCTCTGCCAGAATCCGGTCCAGCGAAAGCTGGTAATTTAATAGTATAGGAATTTGTATTTTTTTAGCAGAATGGACGATAAAGGCAGACGTCTCAATTTGGCTCTGCCAGAATCCGGTCCAGCGAAAGCTGGTAATTTAATGGAACAGGCCGTGGGCAAATGGCAGCAGATTAAGACGGTTTTGGTGGTTGGTGCTAAAGGGATGCTCGGCCGCGAGGTGGCGCTGGCGCTGAGTGAGCCACAGTGGCAGGTGGAGGGTCTGGAACGGCAGGTTTACTGCGTCGATGTTGATCAGGTGGATATTGCCCGGGCGGACAGCGTAAAGAATTGTCTGTTGTATTATCTGCCGGACCTGGTGATTAACTGTGCAGCTTACACGGATGTTGACGGGTGCGAGAGTAATAAAGAATTGGCGATGGCGGTAAACGGTCGGGGTCCGGAGAACCTGGCGCGTTTATGCGAGGAGATTCATGCCACGCTGGTGCATATCAGTACGGATTTTATTTTTACCGGAGAGGTGGGCAGGTTGATTCAGCCGGGGGACATGCCAAATCCGCAAAGTGTTTACGCCGCTTCCAAGCTGGCGGGGGAAGAGGGAATTATCCGGAATCTGCAGGATTATATTATTGTGCGGACGTCGTGGCTGTTCGGGCGATATGGGAAAAATTTTGTAGCAACGATTCATCGAGCGGCCCAGGAACGAGATTTTCTGGAAGTGGTGAACGATCAGCTCGGCTCTCCGACGTATGCGGTTGATCTGGCTCAGGCAATTATGCATCTGGTCGGCGGCGGATGTCAGGGTGCTTATCACTTCTGCAATGAAGAAATTTGTTCGTGGTATGATTTTGCGGTAGAGATTGTGCGTCAGGCGGGATTGAGTACGCCGGTTCGTCCGATCAGTAGCGATCGGTTAAATCGGCCTGCCAAGCGCCCGGACTTCTCGGCGATGGACATCAGCCGCTATAAGGATAAGACCCGTCAACCGGTGAGAAGCTGGCAAGAGGCCCTGGGGGAATATCTGCAATATCTAAAGCAATCTGAATAATACACATTGTCCATTTCTACACGTCCCGGCTGGAAAGGGGATTTCTGGCGGCCGGGAAGGTGTTATTGGCAAAATATTCACATAAAACCGAAAATTTGTGTAATATTTAACCCCTCTGTAGCGTTTATAATGAGGTAGAAGGTTTTTTTCTGCGCGGTCCGGCCAGCTATATGGGGTGTGATAGCTTATTGATGTTATGCAGAAAAGGGCATTGTAATTGTCTGAAGCGGGCCGGTTTGGCGCAGAAAGCGGTTTCGCTGGACGCCAGAGGCGAACGAATATAAAATGCTGGATCGAATACCTTCCTTGATGAGGCTTTATAAATGAATAAAATCCAGCCAACAGGTTTCTTATTGCTGATCGGTATGATTTTGCTGGTTTTTTTGCCGTGCGGGTGCAGCCATCAACACTATAAAGAGCAGGCGGACGAGGATGTTGAATCGATCCTGAATGAGAAGTGGGAGCCGGAGTTTGGTTCCAAAGCCAATTACCGGATAAGTGATGTGGAGCCATCACCTGACGATGTCAAGATTGAGGCTGCGAAAGATGTGTCGGGAAGGATATCGTTGGCTGAGGCGTTGGCGTTGGCGACGGCACACAACCGCGAATATCAAAGCCAGAAGGAAAGCCTTTATAGCAGCGCCTTGGCTTTGACGCTGGATCGTCATGATTTTGAAACGCAGTTTTTCGGGATGCTTGACGGTGGTTATTCGCGGAACTCCTCGGATGAAAGTGTCAATATGGGAGGTTCGCTGGGGATTAGTCAATTGTTGGCGGAGGGGGCTCAGATCAGCACCAGTATTGCGATGGACTGGCTGCGTTATTTGACCGGCGATCCGCGGACCTCGCTGGGATCGGTTCTGAGTGCGACGATCAGGCAGCCGTTGTTGCGTGGGGCGGGGCGAAGGATTGTGCAGGAGAACCTGACTCAGGCGGAACGGGACGTGCTGTATTCGATTCGGAATTTCAATCGATACCGCAAGGAGTTTGTGGTTCGCATTGTCAATTCTTATTACAGCGTGCTGCAAACTCTGGATTCGGTAGATAATGCCCGCGAGAATTATGAAAGTCTGACTTATTTTCATGAACGTCAGCGGATGATGGCGGACGCCGGACGGGTGGAGCCGTTGCGGGCCAGTGAAGCCGAGCAAAATAAACTGCAGGCCGGGGACAATTACATTGCCGCTCAGGAAGATTACAAACAACAACTGGACCGTTATAAAATAACGCTGGGTTTGCCGACCGAAGCCGACTTGGAATTGGACCCCAACGAACTAAAATTTCTCGAAGCTATTGCAATTACCAGGCCTGATTTTGACACGGACGAACTGATCAGGATTGCTTTGAAGAAACGTCTGGACCTGGCCAATGAACGGGATCAGGTGGCTGATGCTGAGCGACATTTGATAGTTGCCCGGGACAACCTGCGAATGGATCTGGATCTGGTTGCTTCAGGCAACGTCGATTCGACCGGCGATAGTCAATTCGCCCGTTTTCAGTTTCACGAGGGATCGTATGCGGTGGGGTTTGATTTGGATTTGAATCTGGATAGGCTATCCGAGCGTAACAGTTATCGCCGAGCTTTAATAAGCCTGACCCAGCAGCAGCGAAATTATCAGCAGCAAACCGATGAAGTGAAATTTGATGTTCGCCAGGCGTACCGCGACCTGGACGAGTCGGCGGCCCGTTATGAAATTCGCCGGCTGGGTCTGGAGTTGGCACTTAAGCGGGTAGAAGGTGAACGTTTGAAGCTGGAAGCCGGGCGGGCGGTCACGCGCGACTTGCTCGACGCACAGGAAGACTTACTCGACGCACAGAACGACCGCACGATAGCGTTGGTGGGCTTTACGATTGCGAAATTGAATTTTTACCGCGACCTGGGAATTTTGCAGGTTCGCCCGGACGGAATGTGGGAGTACGAAACGCCATGAATATAAACAAAAACAAACAGAAGCTAATTATTTACAAAGGCCTTGGTGTTCTGGCCGCGGTTGTGGTGGTGGTCGTGTTGCTGTTTAAGGCACTGCCGGGTGGGCAGGCACGGTCTGGAGCGGCAGGTTCGGCAGCAACTTACAAAGTCATCCGCGGCAACCTTACTATAAGCGTTACCGAGAGCGGTAACATCAGCGCCCGCAAAACCACTGACATCAAGTCGGAAGTGGACGGCCGGGTTACCATTGTCAGTGTGGTTCCTGAAGGGACTATGATTACCCAGAAAGATGTTGATAATGAGATGATTCTGGTGGAATTGAATTCTTCACAGATAGCAGAACAGTTGAATCGCCAGGAGATTGAATATTCCAGCGCCCAGGCCAATTTGACCGAAGCCAAAGAATCGCTCGAAATCCAGAAGAAGCAAAACGAAAGTGATATTACCGCGGCCGAGATGAAAGTCGAGTTTGGCCTGATGGATTTGCAGAAATACGTTGGTAACGAAATTGCTGACAAGATGGTTATGCAGGCGGGTTCGGATGTTTTGTCCGATGCGGACATTGAGTTGCTGATTAATGAGCCGAATCTACTTTGCGATACGACGCAGAAATGGCTGGACCTGCAATCGCGGATCGAGGAGTCTGAGGAAAGACTCAAGCGAGCCCGTGAGCAATTAAAGTGGACAGAAAAATTGTATGCGCGGGAATTTGTGGCCCGCAACGATCTGGAAGCTGACCGGTTATCGGTGATGCAGAATCAGAACACCCTGGAACAGGCGAAAATTTCTCTGGGACTTTTCAAAAAGTATGAATTCCCCAAGCAAGCGGTCAAGCTGTTGGCTGACTACCAGGAAGCCAAGCGAGAGCTGGAACGAACCCATTCACGGGCTCGTTCGCGACTGGCTCAGGGCGAGGCCCAGCTACAAAACGTCAAACAACGTTTTCTGCTGGAAGAAGAACAACTGGAAAGAGAAAAAAAGCAACTTGACGCTTGTATTATTAAAGCGCCAACGCCGGGACTGGTGGTTTATGGCGAAGGAGGTAATTCCTGGAGACGAAGAAATGATCCTATCGAAGTTGGTGTTGAGGTTTATGAACGTCAGACAATTATGCGAATTCCTAACACTACCGAAATGACGGTGAATACCAAAGTCCACGAGACTTCCCGACACAAAGTTCGGGCGGGACAATTGGCGAGGATTACTGTGGAAGCTTTGCCGGATGCGGTTTTCTGGGGTGAAGTATTGAAAGTTTCACCGTTGCCGGATTCCCAGCGTGGCTGGCTCAATCCAGACATGAAAGTGTACAATACGGTAGTGAGCATCGATAATTCGCCTGAGGTATCAAAGCTGAGCACGGGCATGACCGCCAAAGTGGAAATCATCATTGAAGATTTGGAAAACGTGCTTTATCTGCCTGTTCAGGCGGTAACCAGTGCCAGCGATGGAAAAGTATGTTACGCGCAAAACAAAAAACGCTTTGATCCCAGACCGGTGCAAACGGGTTCGTTCAATGAAAGCTTTGTGGTAATTAACGAAGGGCTGCAGGAGGGTGACATTGTTACTTTGACGCCGCCGCGGGTGCCAACCAGCGATTCATTAGAGAAACTTGCTGAGCGTTCGCGTCAAAAATTTGACCGTCCCGAAGGTAGGCCTAAATCGACTTCGTCATCGGCTGCT
>DAOWAK010000048.1 GCA_030634605.1 Sedimentisphaerales bacterium | reverse complement strand
TTATGCCAGTTCATCTACTTGGGAATCCTTGCGATATGGAAAAAATCATGGAATGGGCGACCGCAATAGGTCTCAAGATTATAGCCGCTCTTATCATTCTGATTGTCGGGTATTGGATTTCCCGAATCGTCAAGAAAATCCTCACCAAAATCCTGCGTAAGCGAAATATCGAGGGTGTTATCGTATCCTTTGTCAGCTCCTTGGCCTATATTGCCTTAATGACCTTTGTGATCATCGCCGCTATCTCCGAACTTGGAATACAAACCGTTTCTTTTGTCGCCGTCCTGGGTGCGGTTGGATTGGCTATCGGCCTGGCCCTGCAGGGTTCCCTGTCCAACTTCGCGTCCGGCTTCCTCTTAATCATCTTCCGCCCATTCAAAGAAGGCGATTACATTGAGGCCGCCGGGACCGCCGGGACCGTCGAGGAAATCCGCATTTTCACTACGTCGCTGGCCACTCCGGACAACAAAAAAGTTATCATCCCCAACTCCAAACTTACCGATGACAATATTATCAATTACACCGCCAAAAAAACCCGACGGTTCCAGCTTATCGTCGGTGTCAGCTATAGCGCCGATCTGGACAAAACCCGCTCTGCCCTCCAAAGCGTAATCGATCGGAACGACCAAATCCTGAAAGACCCACCATCCATGATCGCCGTTAAGGAACTCGCCGAAAGCAGCGTCAACTTTGTCGTCCGGGTCTGGGCCAAATCCGAAGATTACGGGGACATTTATTTCGGCTTGGCTGAAGCTGTCAAAAAACAACTCGATTCCGAAGGCATCAGCATTCCCTTCCCGCAACGAGACCTGCATATTTACGAACACAAAGGCGAATAGAAACTAAAGCGTATTAACAGTCCATAGACAACCTAAAGGGAACCTTAAAGCAGTCATAGTTTCCCTGAGGGGGGAATCTGCTTTTTCAACCATCTTTTTAGCTGGTGTGATTACCCGTTTGCATAATAAGATAAAAAAAATGTGGACCGATTTGCTTTTGATGAAAAACGGAGTAATAATTTAATAGTTGAAGAGCAGTGAAAGTTAAAAGGCGTAACCTGACATGTATGACGGAAAGAGGCCTTAGACTTCTTTACTCTGGTAAAATGCTTATTCGCCGGTGTAAAGGCTGATTTATAGCTTTTAAGGTATTTCGCCAGAAGCTCTTGTTTGACCGGCATACATGCCTAGAATTCATTCCGCACCACAAACCTTAATAGGGGCTGATTGAGAGAGAGTTGGACGATATTAATTGACGCCTGCTGCCGAGAGGGAAGCCTGAATGGGAAGATTATCTGTGGTTTAGAGTTTTGTATGGGCAGCAGAAGGATTTGTGGTGCGGCTATAAAATAGAATCAGCGTGAGGACAAAGCTATTGGTAGTTAGTTCTAATAAAATCTGAAATTGACGAGCTTTTTCGTCCATAAGGTTAACCCTGAAAAGTACGTCATGGTTTCCCGGATTTTTTAGAACTAAGGGTTTTCCGGAGAGAGAGAACTCTACACCAAGCAAAGGAGTAGTTGATGCTGCGTGAGATTGGCTTAAAAAGCTGTTTTATGCGGTTGAGCTTTGTTGCTTACGCTGATTCATAAGTGCCGCCAAAAGATTGTTGGGATTCAACTTGAGCCGGGACACCTGGTGGCGGTATTCCTAAAATGATCGGTGATTTTTTATGCTAAGTTGGTGTGAAATGTCCGGCAAAGCAAAACAAGGCCAGAGCAAAACAGTCAGGAAGGGCAGGGAGGTTTTCACCTGCTCCGAACCTGACCGATTAAGTCAAGGCAAATGTGCCTGTGAACTGATCGACAAAGCACTGGCACTGATGGTCGAAAGAGAAGAATCGCTGATAAACGAAACTCTCGCCCGATGCAACAATTTGTTGCGTACTGTGGATGTTCAGGTGGAGGAAATTGTCGAGTACCTGGGAAAAACTACTGACTAACAATTACTCAAACCAGGTAAAAAATCCCGTACTATTTAATTGAAGGTTTTCTTTTGCCGGAGGATATTGAAGTAGTGCTGGGCGAAACGGTGGGATTCGTCCCGGACCGACTGGAGCAGGCGCAGGGCGGGATCGTGGCGTTTAAGGCTGATGGGGTCGGATTCTCCGAGCAGGAAAAGTGTTTCTTCCTTTTTGGCAAGAGACATCAGAATCGGCGGTTTACAGGGCATCTGCCGAAAAGCGTCACGGGCGGCGTTGAGTTGGCCCAGGCCGCCGTCGATTAGAATCAGGTCGGGAAAGATTTCTTCACTTTTACCGGCTCGGTGGTACCGGCGGCGGAGCACCTCGGCAATCATGGCGTAATCGTCAATCCCGCTGACTTCTCTGATGCGGAATCGTCGGTAGCCTTGCTTGAAGGGGCGGCCGTCAATGAAGCAGACCAGGGCACCCACTGCTTCGGAGCCTTGAATGTGGGCGATGTCCACGCCTTCGATAATGCGGATTTCGTTAGGGCAGTTGAGCAGTTGTTCGAGTTTTTCCAGACCCTGGCCGGGATCGATCTGGAAAAGTTCGGGCTGAACGTGTTCATCAACCCGGCCACGATCGGCCAAACTTTTCAACGCGGAAATTTCATCGCGGCACCGGGCGGCTTGTTCGTAATTCTGGGCGGCGGAAAACTGGTCCATCTCCTGTTGCAGCTGCTTGAGGACGACCGAACGCTTGGATTCCAGAAAACGCTGAAAACGCTTGATGTCCCGGCGATAACTTTCCTTGTCGATGCGGTCGGCGCAGGGGCCGGTACATTGTTTGATATCGAAGAGGATGCAGGGGCGAAAGAAACGACGCTTATCATCATCGAAATGGATTTCGAGTTTGCACGTGCGAAAGCGAAAAACCCGCTGGAGAATCTGAACCACCCGGCGCAGGTCCCCGGCACTGGTGAAAGGGCCGAAAAGCTTGCTGTTTTTACGCGGCTGGCGGGTAACGTAAACCCCGGGGAAATCATCGCGGCTGGTGATTTCCAGATAGGGAAAGGTCTTGTCGTCCATCTGCCGGGAATTGTAGGGCGGCTGAATGTCCTTGATCAGTCGCGATTCCTGCAAAATGGCATCCACCTCGGTTTCGCATTCCAGGACGCTGACGTCGGTGACTTTTTCCGCCAATTCGACGATTTTTGGCCCGCGACTGGTCAGCAGATCGGCTCCGGGCTGAAAATAACTCGCCACCCGTTCACGCAGGCTCTTGGCTTTGCCGACATAGAGCACCCGCTGGTCAGCGTCCTTCATGAGGTACACACCCGGGGCCTGGGGGAATTCCTTGATTTGTGCGCGAATATGCAGTAGTCTTTCGTTTTCTTGGGCAGCCATCATTCGTATTATAGGTTGACCGTCAGGTTCGGTCAACGAATGGCTGGCGGCGGAACTTTATAGCAGGGGGCTGAAGTGCAGGGAGTATATGACATGGCAGAAACCGAAGCTGTGAAAGTTGGGATAATCATGGGCAGTGACAGCGACTGGCCGGCGATGAAAGGCTGCGCGGAAACCTTAAAGGATTTCGGAGTGGCCTTTGAGGTTCGAATTTTGAGCGCCCACCGCACGCCGGAAGAGACCGCGCAATACGCCAAGACCGCCCGCGAACGCGGCTTGCAGGTGATTATCGCCGCAGCAGGCATGGCGGCGCACCTGGCCGGGGTAGTCGCGGCTCATTCGACGTTGCCGGTGATTGGTGTGCCGATGGCATCGGGCGCGTTGCAGGGTATCGACGCACTGCTCTCGACGGTGCAGATGCCTCCGGGAATTCCGGTGGCGACCGTTGGTATCGGATCGGCTGGCGCACGCAACGCAGCACTGCTGGCGGTGGAAATTATGGCAACAGCTGATGAAAGCCTGGCCCAGAAAAGAAGGCAGTATCAGATTGAACTGGCGGAAAAGGCCAAGCAGAAAAATGAGAAGCTACAGGCGAATTTAAGCCTGGATTAATTGGAATGTTTTAAACGAGTGATAGTTGGCAGAAAAAATGGGATGCCGCCATGAAATCCAGAGAAAAATTTAGCTGGAGTGACCGGGAGACAGAACAACTTATCAAGCTTTATCCGTCAAATCGTAACAAGGATTTGGCTAAGAAGTTTAGCCGCACACTCCAGGCAATCAGAGGAAAGGCCCGCACACTGAACCTGAAAAAAGTTTACGCCAACAAAGATCGACTACCACGCGGCCCCCGCCTTTACGTCTGGAGCAAAAATGATATTGAAAAACTCAAAAAACTTTACCCGCACCACTCTAACAAATATATTGCCCAAAAAATTGGGCGAGCAGTAAGGTCCGTTGCCTCCAAGGCAGAACATTTAAGACTAAGGAAAGCAGGGCGATTCTTCGGACCTAAATGGAAAACCAAAGAAGTTAATTTTCTGAAAAAATCTTATAACAAAATGACTTATCCCCAGATAGCCGAAAAGATAGGCCGATCGGTCGGGTCGGTCGTCGGCAAGGCAATCCAGCTGGGAATCACCTTTGAAGCCGGTAAGTACTGGACAAAAAAAGAAGACAACGTCATTCGGCGTTATTACGGCAAGCTAACTGCTGCCCAGGTAGCGGAAAAACTGGATCGGACAGCTACGGCTGTCAAAGGGCGAGCTAAGAGATTAGGCGTTTACCGTATAAACCTTTGGACAAAAAAGGAAGCCAAACTCCTGAAAAAACACTATCTGACCCACACTTATGAAGAGCTCGCCGAAATCATCGGACGCTCTAGGTATTCAGTCGTAGCCAAAAGCAGGCAATTAGAACTTAGCCAGACTTTATTGTAGAACCTGTCCCAAAACCTGAGAAAACGGTATTTTTGATACTGATAACGCAAAACCTAGAGGTTTGGGATTGTCTTTTAATATAAATATTTTGAAACATGTGATATTTTTTTACAAAATTGGGTACAGTCATGAAATCAAGAGAAAACCTTAGTTGGACTGAGCGGGAGACAGAACAACTCATCGAGCTTTATCCGTTAAAGCATAGTCGGGTTTTGGCTAAGAGGTTTGGGCGCACAATGGAGTCAATTCGCCGAAAGGCTCGTAAACTTGGCCTGACCAAAGATTACGCCGGCGGTTATCGACCGCCCCGACCGACAAGCCCCAACGCCTGGAGTAAAGATGAAATCAAAATGCTCAAAAATCTTTACCCCCAAAACCCTAACAAATACCTAGCCAAAAAACTCAAGCGAACCGAAGCTGCCCTTACCACCAAGGCAGCCGAATTAGGGCTAAAGAAAGTGGTGCGGTTCTCCGGACGCAACTGGAAACCCAGAGAGATTGATTTTCTGGAAAAATCTTATCACAAAATGACTTATCGCCAGATAGCCGAAAAGATGGACCGCTCAACGGCATCGGTCAGCGCCATGGCAGTTAAACTCGAACTGACCGGTAACCGCAGCAGTTGGACGAAAAATGAAGATAACATAATTCGGCGACATTACGGTAGATTGACCGCCGCCCAGGTAGCGAAAAAAATGGACCGCTCGGCATCCGCCATCAAGAGCCGGGCAATGAAACTGGGGATTAGTCGGCTAACGCTCTGGACCGAAAAGGAAGTCAGACTCCTGAAGAAACACTACCTGACCCACACCTACGAAGAAATTGCCGAAATCATTGGTCGCCCCGTGGAATCCGTCCGAGCCAAAGGCCGACGACTAAGACTCAGTCAGACTCTTCTGAAATAACACATCGCAAATTGAAACCCATTATGAATATCAAAACCATTGAATGGACCGGCGGGATCGACGGGCACGTGCGTCTGATCGACCAGACACTGCTCCCGCAGCGGTGCGAAGTGCTGGCTGTGCGGGACGTCGAGGCCATGTGGGAAGCCATCAAGGTGCTGCGGGTGCGCGGTGCCCCAGCCATCGGGATCGCCGCGGCATTCGGACTGGTGCTGGGAATACAGCAGATTGATGATGATGCATCGCTGGACCAGGCACAGCAGAAGTTGCAGCAACTCTCCGATTACCTCGCCGGCAGTCGCCCCACCGCGGTGAATCTGTTCTGGGCTCTGGAACGGATGCTCAAAGTTACCCAAAACAACAACGCCGAAACCACCGCTCAGCTAAAGCAAAAACTGCTCGACGAAGCCCAGGCGATTCGTGACGAAGACGCCGCCATGTGCCGGGCAATCGGCAAACACGGAGCAGGATTGATCAAGGATGGTTCCACCGTGTTGACCCATTGCAACGCGGGTGGACTGGCAACGGCCGAATTTGGCACAGCCCTGGCGGTGATGTTCACCGCTCACGAACAAGGCAGAAAGTTCCGCGTCTTTGCCGACGAAACCCGGCCGCTGCTGCAGGGGGCACGTCTTACGACCTGGGAACTGATGCAGGCGGGGATCGACGTAACTCTCATATGCGACAACATGGTCGGCCACCTGATGAGCCGCGGGGAAATCGACCTGGTCATTACCGGTGCGGACCGAATCGCTGCCAACGGCGACGCCGCCAACAAGATCGGCACTTACAGCGTTGCTGTGCTGGCGGCGGCACACGATATCCCGTTTTATATCGCCGCCCCATCGAGCACGTTTGATCTGTCGCTTCCTGATGGCAGCCAGATACCCATCGAACAGCGTGACCGACAGGAAGTGATTAACTTTGGTTCCCAACCCGTCGCCCCGGAAGATGTTCAGGTGTACAATCCCGCTTTCGACGTTACACCGGCAAAATACCTCGCCGGAATCATCACTGATCGCGGCTTGATCGATCACCCAACCACAAACTCCATCCGGAAGATGCTTTGTAAATAATCGCCCGTCCGATTATCCCCCAGAAAAAAAAAGCCCCATCCAACCGCACAGGCTGAATGAGGCATTTTCTTATTTTGTTAGAATGGATCAGTGCACCACGCCACCGGCAACGGTATCGGTGTCGCGTATCAGCACGAATCGGCCCATCTCCGCCACCTCTTCAAACGGATCCATGCAGAGGCAGCCGTCCGCTTTGAGTGTCAGCTTGGCAACTTCGGTATCGAGCAGCTCATCAGCATCGTCGGCCAGAATCTCCAGCGTCGAAGAATTCATCCGCTCGCTGATCTTCTTAACCTTACATCTAACCTGCTGGGTAGCGCATTTCAGGTCCAGCGTTTCGCCTTTTTTCAACGGCTCGCCACTCATCCAGAACACTGTCGCGTTAACCGTGTTGCTCACCCGCGGTGACGGACTCAAATCACAGGCGACTTCACCGCGTTTGAGCCCCTGCATCGCACCCTTTTCTTTCAACACGATGCCAATCGACAGGCCCGCTTCTGCCTTTTCCTGCTTGCCTTCCAGCGTTTTAACATAATCCACCGTAGCCGTTTTGCCCAGCGGATGAAACATAATGTCCTGGCCGCTCTTGACGGTGCCCGATGCCACCCGCCCCACCAGAATCTTCTCGCCGTCCTGTTCATAAACATCCTGCACCGGAAAACGCAGCATATTCTCCGCCACCGACGGCGCCGGCTGTAATTCATCCAGCCCTTCCAGCAGCGTCATCCCCTCGTACCAGGGCATCTTCACCGTCTTCTTGGCAACATTATCGCCCAGGTTCGCCGCAATCGGAATCACCATCAGCGGTTCCAACTCAAATTCATTCAGCCGTTTGGTGATATCCGTCTTGATCTGCTCGAACCGTTCCTGACTGAACTCAACCAGGTCCATCTTATTAACCACCACCAGTAGTTGCTTAATCCCCAACAGGCTCAGCATGTAAGCGTGCCGGTGCGTTTGCTCCTGCAGCCCTTCTTCCGCCGCCACC
>DAOWAK010000297.1 GCA_030634605.1 Sedimentisphaerales bacterium | reverse complement strand
CCACCATTTCCTGCGAACAATCAATCCCATGGCAACGAATCTGATCGTCCATCCCACACAGCCCTCGCAAAAAAGCCATATCGCCGCAACCCATATCCAGCACCATCCGTCGATCGTGTTCGATCACCATCCGCCGCATCACCGGATAAGGCAACTGTTCACACAGCCGCCCGCTGCCGATGCCCACGTAAGTAATGTTGCGGGTTAGATCACGACCATATTTTTTTCGACCAGCCAGTAGATCCCCCAGATTGCCAAAACAAGGCTCATAAGCCCACAACAACTCCACCAGCCCTCGCGGCTCCGCCATCAGCACCTTGCCGTCCGGCCCCAGGCGCACCCGGTCACCCTGCTGCTGTAAAAAACCGATGCCGTCCAGGTATTCCACCACCGCCGCCAACACCTCCGGCTCACACGAACGGTCCCGGGCAAATTCGCTCAGTAGCACTTCACCCTTCTGCTCCAACTCGTCCAGGAAACCACAATTCAGCAGCGCCCACCAACTGCTGCAGGTTGCATAGCCGCGTATCGTCTTGAGACCCTGCTCATGACGCTTTTTCATCCGCGCCGCACGACGCAGCCCCAGCAAACGTATCACTCTTAAAATCTGTCCCAGCATCAATTCAATCCAATTCCGTCGGCTCATTATATAAATAACGATGCTTAAATTGTTCTCGTCGACCACCTTTGGCCTGAAGCAACCGCTCATCACGCTTGGTCAAAAAACCGCTCGGCACCTGCCGAATGTCCAGTTTTCCTAACCGCCCACTTTCCTGTTTCGCGTCATACTCAATATTGCTCATCTGCAAACGACGATCAATAAGTCCAGCCAGATGACGCAGGTCCCCCTGCGGCAGCGCCGCCGCCGCCGCCATTTCAAAATAAAACCGATACCGCGGCGGATCGTCCCATTGCGGCATCATCACAAAAGTATCGATTCGGATCGCCAGATCGTCCGATGCCCGATGCACCGCCTCAACCACCTGCCTTTCCGTCAGCTTCTCTCCGGTAATACTGCTGCTGTGCGCCCCCTTCGACAAAAACTCCACCACCGGCGTTTCTTTAACAAAATCCACCACCCGAACCAGATCGCCGATATTATAACGATACAAACCCGCCCAGTTGGTCAGGAATATGTAATAGCACTTGCCCTTCTCGATCTGACAGCTCTGTAGCGGCGTACCATCATCACCAATAATTTTCCTGCTGTCAACATCGGTAATGCTGTCCATTTCCTCCTGCAGCACAAATTCATAAAAATTGCTCGTAATATCCAGCACACCCGCAGCGGTGTTGTCCTCCAGCGGAATACTCATCCGCCCCTCACTGGCCAAAAGCCCAATGTCCCGTATCGGCACCGCCCCGTAATACTCCAGTAGCCTCGGCATATACATCCCCAGCGTACCGCCGGTCCAGTTGGCCAGAAACGACAAATCCCAGAAATCCCTCGGCAGCAGACGCCCCTTCTCCTGCAAAATCTCCTCCAGTTGACCCGCCCGACCCGGACGCTTGGGCAATCGGCCCCTTAACTTCGCGCGCAAGGCACGCGGAATCGAAACCCCCTCATCCAGCGTCCCGTCATGCACATCACGAATCAGCCGTTCAGCTTCACGCTCCGCCGTCTGAGCCAGCGTCAAAGCCGTGCTCGGGTTGGCCGTGCTGATAAATGCCACGTCCTCAATTATCGCCAAACGCATAATCGTATAATACTTATCCGCCGCATTTTCAATTTCCGCAACTTCATAAGGCGTCACATAATACTTCCGTACAATGTAACGCTGATTCTGCGCCAGCATCCCCGAAATCGCCCCACACGGTATCCCGCTTTCCGTCACCTGCTCATTCGCTGAACTGGTCACCTGCAAAATCTTGCGCAAATAACTGTCCGAATGATCCGATATCGCCTTGATCCCCCAAATGTCCCAGCCGCGACGATAACTTTCCAGAAATTTCTTCGTAACCGGAATAAACTTCGCCGCCGACGTTGTCCCGCTGGTCAGGGCGAACATCAAAATCTCCTGACCACCGCCAAACAATGCATCCGTCTGCCCCCGTTTGCACTTCTCTATATACGGCTCGACATAACTATAGTTACTCAGGGGAACCGATTTGACAAAATCTGAGTAATTGCTGATTTTGTCAAAACCATGCTCTCGACCGAACTCGCTCGCTGCATTAACAGATAAAATCCGTTTTAGCAGCTCGGTCTGTACCTCTCGACAGCGATCAAGTTTCTTATTAAATTGCTTCAGACGACGCGCCGTCGCCTTAGACACCCAAAACCCTATAAGCTTACTTATCATTGCTTAAATTATCCCCAACCGGCACAAGTTTTCCCGCATTCTTTCCCACCGTACCAGCTTGTTCCACCCTACTGGTTTTCACTGACACACAGGCCTTTCCCGCCGGACCGGATTTCTCGGTT
>DAOWAK010000214.1 GCA_030634605.1 Sedimentisphaerales bacterium | reverse complement strand
TTTTTCTGATTTCAACCGATGTCCGGTTTTAATTTTCTATGGGATAGCATTGTAGATTTTTTCAACAGCTTTTTGGGAATTCTTACGTACTTCTTTATCGGGATCGTTGTACTGTGCCCACTTCAGGAACGGCAGTGCCATCCGATCACCGATTTTACCCAGGCTTTGAGCGGCGTCTTCACGAATGTCTTCTTCCGGGTCGTTTATCAGCACGTCGATCAATGCGCAAACCGACTGAGTTCCGCGGTAGTCGTCCAGGTCCTTGACCGCGTCCTCGCGAACCTCGTGGTTGCCAAAACGGACTTCCTCCAGCAGTCGTCCCAGTTTTTCCTTACCGGTGTTCATGGGCGGCATCTTCGGGCTGATGTACAATTCCTCTTCGGAAGCTCCCCGTTTAATGTGTTCAGCCGCAGCGACGGCTTCATCACGCACCTGCTCGGAATCCTCGGCGGACGCGCTGCGAATCAGCGCTTCGAAAGCTGTCGGATCACCAATTTCTCCCAGGCTTTTCGCAGCGGCCCGGCGTACTTCATCGTTGCCGTCATTGATCAGCACATCCATCAGAACCGCCACCGAAGCAATATTGCGGTATGCGGATAATTCACGCGCCGCCAGTTTACGATCTTCGCTGCCCTCTCTTGTAGCTTTGTCGATCAGGCTGGCCTGTCGGCTGACATGAACCGTCGGCGCCTGAACAACCACCGGCGCCACCGGGTTAACTCTTACATTATTAATTACCACTGGTGGAATAGAACCATAAACCCGAATAGCTCTGGGATAGTAAGGATAGTAATAAGGATAGTAATACCGATCGGAATAGTTGTGATAAATCCTGACAGTGGGGCGGTAGCGATACCTTGGATAGCTGTAGTAACGCACAACTCTGGGGCGATAAGACGGACGATAGTACGGACGATAGCTATTGACTCCAATATGTATACCGCCACGATGTCCGCGTAAGGAACTTATTGTGCGCGGGCTTCGCCGGTGTCCCCGAAGGGTACTGGCTGAACTGACCACTCGTGGCGATCTGCGGACCCGGACACTGCCGCGAGGCCTGCTGCGCGATGTAATGGTTGGAGGCCTGCTGCCGGCTCGAATGGTACCGCGGGGTCTGCTCGAAGGCATGGACCGACCTCTGCTGACCGAAGCACTCGGTCGACTTCTGCTGACTGAAGCACTTGGTCTGCTTCTGCTAACCGATGAGCTCGACCGGCTTCTGCTGACCGAAGCACTCGGCCGACCTCTGCTGACCGAAGCACTTGGTCGAGCGGTAGATCGTTGCCTGGAAAGGGTTCTGCCGGAGCTGGTTGCTCGTGAAGACCTTCTTACCGAACGAGCCGGCGCCGAATCCGGTAAAATCGCAATAAGCCACGCAAAAACAATCAAATATGTTAATTTACTGCTCATAATGCACCTCCTGGTTTTTTGGTGCTTCGGCTCGTGTCTGCTCTATTTACATTATACCATTTACATTATATCGTTTTCCTATTAATAAATGACACTGGATCATGCTTTTGGTTAAGTTTTTTCTTTTACGGTGCCAATTTATTGCCCGGAACCATTGTTTCGTAAATCACCTGAAAATAACATGTTACGCCGATCTCCCTGAAATCGGTTTTTTTTTGCCGGATGAATTCATCTTCTTTTCCGGTGGTATCCTGTTATTCTGGTAGCTTCTGAACGGTTGAATTATTTGTTTCTGCTTACGGAAAATTTTTGAATGTTTGAGTTTTTGGTTATTTGCCTGATTTTATTTTCGACATTTGTATCTGTGTTGGTGATGGTGCGTTATTATCGTCGGCGCCAGACCATCGCGGCTTTGGCGTTGCGGCTGAGAATGCGTTTTGCGGCACGGGACCATTTCAAAATACCTGAGTTGCTGGAGGGATTCCATCTGGCCTGGTTCGGACACAGTTGCCGGGCTTACAACGTAATGCATGGCAGGCACGATGACCACGAGTTGTTGGTTTTCACCTGGTGTTATGAAACCGGATCAGGTCAGCAACGTGCCGTGCATTACCGTAATGTTGTGCTCTGGCGGATGCAGGAAGAGTTGCCGGTTATGGTTGCTTTACGGGATGAACTTTTCGAGCAGATCGGTCGGTACGAAAATTTCCGGCAGGTAACGTTTGATGATGCTCCCTTCGATCATCATTACAAACTTTTCACCGATCAGCCTGACGAGGCGGTTTCGTTGTTAAAAGACCCGCTCAGAAAAGCATTACTGGCCTGTCCTTATGTGGACTGGGAAACCAGCGGACGATACCTGATGTTTTATACCAATCGAACGGTCTCATCTTTGCAGATTGCCCGGTTGATAAGTCGGTCTTCGAAATGCTGTCAAATTATGAAGGAAAGTAACCGTTCACAGAACAAATAACTTTCGCCCAATCCGCAACTCCCTCCGTAACCAACAACTGGATTCATCACAACAACGCAGGTGGAATATACCTCCACTCCGCCCCCGCCGTCTGCTGCTGAACCAGAAAAATCCGGTTTTTCACTTGACATCCGATAAAATTCTGTCATAATTGATTATATGCTTTCATGAGTATGTTTTTTAGCAACTATTTTTGTTTTTGAGGAGTTTTTTTTCACGGCTGAGAACATCAGCCAGAACAACTAAATATGTAAATTCACTGTATCATTGAGCGTCTTGCCATAAACCGCTAGTTTATTTGCCGAGAGATGCACAATGGTCGGTGCCCCGTCTGGGGCATCGCTTGCGTGTGTTCTCGGCGGGTTCTAGCGGACCTATGGTGAGCACCTTGCGGCGGTGCTCCTTTTTTATGCGCCCAGCGGTTGGTCCGCGCGCGTTTTACTACCACAAAGATAATGATTAAAATTAATATCAGGTCCGGTCGGTCGGGAATTAACTTCAGCAGTGAAGTTGTCAGGGCGGCCGGACCTGATTTTGCTATGCATTCAGGAGACATTCTTAAGTATTTTTTCCGGTTTTTTCCAAAAAAACTCTTGCATTTTACCTGATTTCGTCCTATAATGGGTTTATGGTGAATGAGAACAAATCAAAAAGCCTATTCGTAAGGAGAAAGTCATGAAAACGAAAGTAACAGTAATCCTTTTATTGGTTTTACTTTTAGATTCGAGCTATGTAAATGCGACGGATTACGATGTGATCGTTGGCCCCGGTGAAAGTATTGAAAGTTTGATTTTAGACGATGAAAAGGCCCTAATTGATGGAGGTAGCGTGCTAGGGCTCACAGCAACAAATCAAAGCGTAGTTGATGTTCTAAACACCTCAAATTATCCAGGTTATTCCGTAGGAATATACATTGCAGGTATCGATGGAAGCATAATGAACTTCTATAACGGCGATATCGAAAAAATCAATACCGGCAACGGTGCCCGCTTGAATATGAGCGGCGGAACAGTGTATTGGAATATTGACATGGAAGGTTCTTTGGTTCAAGTACATCTTTCAGGAGGCGAAGTGCCCTATACTTCTTTAGTCGGTAGTTATTGTGACTTGCACTTTTGGGGGTATGGTTTCACCTCTGATCCTATTTCAGAAAATAATGCTTTTTTTGATATTACCGGTTTCTGGGCAGACGGAACGCCTTTTAGCACTCAGGCTTATAATTACAATCCGGATGTGAATCAAATATTTTTTCACGAGATCCCTGAGCCGACAGCATCCTTGATTTTAATATTTGGAAGTATGTTTTTA
>DAOWAK010000301.1 GCA_030634605.1 Sedimentisphaerales bacterium | reverse complement strand
GATAAATTACCAGCTTTCGCTGGACCGGCTTCTGGCAGAGCCCTATCGAAATGCCTGCCTTTATCGCCGCTCCTGCCAAAAAATACAAATTCCTATACACTTAAATTACCAGCTTTCGCTGGACCGGATTCGCCGCGATCCACAGGGAGTTTCGACGCTCCCTTCGTTCGCTTAATCATTAAAACAAGGCTGTTAAATACAAATTCCTATACCCTTAAATTACCTGTGCAAATTTCCGACTCGTTATAAATATGCCATTTCCGCAAATACAGGGTATTGACCTTATCGACATAATCAGATTTACTATTAATACTATAATCATTCTGGATCTATTGCGGTTGTGCTGGTCTCCTGCCAGTACTGTAGGAGCGGTTTATGAATAAAGGACTTTTTTACTGCCGTCCGATAAATCCGGGCTTATTAGAACTTGATCCCGGTCAGGCTCATCATCTCAAACAGGTCCGACGGTTAAAAACGGGCGATGCTATCGAACTTTTCGATGGGCAGGGAACCGCCGCCCTGGCACGGGTAAGTGAAATCAACCGCAAAACGGTTCTGCTCGAAGTTGAAAAAATCACCCACCATCAGCCCGGCCAAAATCGACGAATTGTTATCGCCGCCGCCCTGGCTAAAGGCGAACGTTTCGATTGGCTCATCAGCAAATGCACCGAGTTGGGCGTGGACCACATCTGCCCGGTCCGGTTCGAGCGTACCGTCAAGCTCGCCGGCTCCGCCAAAAGTCAGCAGCGTTACGAAAATCTCGCCATTTCCGCTGCCAAACAATGCCGCCGCTGGTTCCTGCCCCGGATCGATCAGCCGGAGCAGTTCGACCAGGCCATCCAAACCCTCAGCCGGGATTATCCCGACGCCCAAATACTTTTCGGAGAGCCGAACGAACAGGCCGATTCCGTTTTAAATTACACCAATTGTGAAAAAGACCTGATATGCTTCGTTGGCCCCGAGGGCGGCTTCACCAACGCCGAACTCGAACTGCTCGGTGAACACCACGCGCAACCCGTTCGGCTCAGCGAAACCATTTTGCGAGTGGAAACCGCCGCTATCACTTTCGCCGCTGTGCTCTGCTGCGCCCGTTGACTCTTGCCACTTACCTGACTAATCGGAATTACACCGACTAAAACTGTCCGGTTCCCGACAGATCAATCGTATCGACGGGAAGCTCGTCTATCGCCTGCGCTTTTAAAACCGCTTCGGCGGTCCAGGGCCGCACCAGTATAGTGTAAGTTTCCTCTTTCGAGCCGATCTGGACTAACGCCGCATCCGCGCTGCCATCCACATGGAAACTGATAATTACCTGGCCGCTGGTTTGCGCGGCCTCATTTTCGATCTGCGCTTTGACAAACCGCAATTTTTCTTCCAGCTCATCCGGCTTTGAATAGGCATTGTTCACAACCTCTTCGGGCCGATCCTCCTCCGACTTATCCGGGTTCTTTCCTACCACTTCCGGCGCCTGCCGAACCGTCAGCCAATAGCTGTTGTCGTCCATGTCGATGTGCAAATCGCAAGGCTTATGGTGTTCCGCCGCCAGCAAACGAGCGTACCGAACCGTATGCGAAAGTCGGTTGGCTGAAATCCCCAGCGCCGTTCGGTCCATGCTGCGGTAAAACCGATACCCCACCACCATGCTGCATAAAGCGATCAGCAGCACGACCAGCAGTATCTCAACCAGCGTAAAAGCATTATTCTTTTTTCTGGTAAACAAAAATTTCATGCTTTCCCGTTCAGCCAAAGGATAATTATTTAACCTGAGAATCAGAGTAACATTTTTTTTGGCTCTTACCCAGCTAATTTTTGTTCCCTGGTTTTTCGCCAATAAAGCTGATTTTCAGGTTTCTGGTCATCTATTTTATCCTTGCGAGTCCTTTATCATGTGTTAGAATCAGCGAATGTCGACGTTCAGCTACAAAGCCATCACCCGCTCGGGCCAATCCGTTCAGGGCCGCATCGATGCTGAAAATCCCCAGCAAGCCTCTGAGACTCTTGCCCGCAAGGGACTATTCGTCGATGATATCGACCTCATGCCCGGTCAGCCCCAAATTGACCTATCCTCCTCAGGTAAAAAAACTTACAAAATCAAACTCTCCAACCGCGACCGTACCGAGTTCGTCCGTCAACTCGCCACCGCACTGCAGGCCAGGATGCCCCTGATGACCGCTCTGCAAATTGTCCGGCAACAGAACCCTCGTCCCGTGGTCAAGCAACTCATCGGTCAACTTTCCGACATCGTAAAATCAGGCCAGTCGTTATCCTACGCTCTTAGCTTGTATCCCCGCACCTTCGACAAACTGCACATCTCGATGGTTGCTGTCGGCGAAAGCACCGGTTCGCTCGACCAGAGCACTACTCAGCTGGCTGACCTG
>DAOWAK010000317.1 GCA_030634605.1 Sedimentisphaerales bacterium | reverse complement strand
TGCCTTTGATGCCGTGGCTTTCGACAACGTGACTGATCACGTCAAGCTCTTCCCGCTCCAGAATCAACTTCGCCACTGCTCCAGCCGCCACCCGACCAACCGTCTCGCGACCACTGGCCCGACCCGCTCCGCACCAGTCGGAATGTTCACCATATTTAACAAAAAACGGATACTCCGCATGGCCCGGCCGAATCATATCTTTCACTTCGCGATACTGATCCACATGAATCTTGTGACGATCCACATTATAAACCGTCATCCCTATCGTCGCACCGGTCGTCACGCCTTCGAGCATCCCCGAAACAATCTCAACCTGGTCCGTTTCCTTACGCGGCGAGTCGATCTTGCTCTGACCGGGGCGTCGCTTGTCCAGCTCAGCCTGAATATATTCCTTCGTCAGCTTCAATCCCGGCGGAACTCCGTCCACTATCGTCAACAAAGCTTCCCCGTAACTCTCACCCGACGCGGTTACCCGAAACAATCTGCCAAATGTGTTACCTAACAAGGTACTATCCTCCAGTTCTCGATTTCGCAGGGATCTTTTTCCTGCATACTAACCACGAGCCTCTTTGGCCCATTATTGATTATCTATCACTAAGCGGGCTCCGATGCCCTGCATCAACTCAATATAATTCGGAAACGTCACTCCGACTGCTTCTGCCGTATCGATCGTACTCGTCCCATCCATCGCCATTGTCACCATCGACAACGCCATCACCACCCGATGATCACCATGACCGTGCAGCTTTGCCGCTCGCAGTTTCGCCGGCCGAATCGTCAATCCGTCCGGCTGCTCCGTAATATCCGCCCCCAGCTTACGCAACTCCGTCGCCATCACCGCAATCCGGTCCGTCTCTTTCAGCCGGGCCTGTGCCACATTATACAACCGCGTTTGCCCCTTTGCAAAACAACCCACCACCGCCAACGCCGGCAGCGCATCCGGTATCGCGTTCATATCAATATCCATCCCCCGCAGTTCACCCCGGCTAACGGTTACGCTTTGGCCGTTAATCGCAATGTCAGCTCCCATCTCCCGCAGAATATCCACCACCGCCTTATCGCCCTGCAGATCGTCAAAGTCCAGCCCTTCCAGAACCAGCTCCCCTTCCAGAAAAGCTCCCGCGCAAAAGAAAAACGTCGCTGACGAAAAGTCCGCCGGAATCCGTTTGCTGAATCCCCGATAATTCTGCCCGCCCCGAACACGAAAACACTCAAAATTATCGTTCTCATAAACAATATTCTGCTCATCCAGATACCGCAGCGTAATTTCCACATAAGGCTGCTCGTTCAGCTTGACAACCCGAATCTCCGAATCCTGCTCAGCCAGCGGAGCGTTCACCAGCAGCGAACTTAGATACTGACTCGTCACCGCCTCGATCGATGTCTCACCACCGCTCAACCTGCCCCTCACCACCACCGGCACCTTGCCATTTCCCTGCGTACTGAAGCAATCCGCCCCCAGATCATTCAAACTCTCCAGCAACGGCCCCATCGGTCGGCTGCCAATCTGTTCATCACCGGTAAACACCGCCGCGCCCCTATCCAGCAACGCCGCACTGCCCAGCGCGAACCGTAGCGTCGTCCCCGAATTGGCCACATCTACAATTCCACCCGGTGCTCGCAACGCACCTGCCGTCCCCTTCACTCGCCAGCAGTTGCTCTCGGACGTGTCAATTTCCGCCCCTAACTGCCGATAAGCTCCCACCGCCGCCAACGTATCGGCACTGCTCAACGGACAAAAAATCTCACTCGAACCATCCGCCAGTGACGCCAAAGCCACAGCGCGAATCGTATGAGATTTCGATCCGGGTATCGCCACCCGGCCGCGGAAAGTTGATTTTGTCGCTGTAAGTTCCATTATAACAATAACTTAGATATTATTCCGCCAAGAATCCAAACCTGTATTATAGGAAATCAATCCCCACCTTAGCAAGACAAAAAAACGCACAATTTAATTGTGCGGTTTCGCACTTTTTCTTGAGCGGCTCGGTTGGGTTTCGGATCGGCAGGGCCTTTTTTGGCCAAGCGGACGACAATTTTAAACAGGTTCGGTGAACTTTACGAAAGTACATTTTATTAAAAACCGTCCTGAAGGCC
>DAOWAK010000023.1 GCA_030634605.1 Sedimentisphaerales bacterium | reverse complement strand
CTGGCTGGTGGTGAAGTAACAGGCTGTGAGATTTCGTGTGGATAAGGTGTGGATAAAGGTGCGAGGACTAACATAATATTCACGGACTTCCGATAAATATAATGAGTATATGAAAAAAATTATATTTTTTTTAGCGGGTTGTTATCGGAACAAAAAACAAATATTGGTTATAAAGCTGAGGAATGCTCAATATGTTGGGTATCATAGTAATTCCTATAGGATACCTAGGATATGAGAGTTTAATTTTCAGGGATTTTTTTATTTGTCACATGGTGGGGGAATGTGGTATAGTTTGGAGTGAAGTGGATAGTAATCCCTTTCGGGTGTTCATTTGGGAGCTTCAGTGGTGATCTTAATTAGTTGGTTTAGTAGTGTGAATGTTGGTTGGGGTGGGCGGTGTGGAAGCCTGAAGGTTAAGAGGAAAGCCTTGGAGCCTGGAGTCGGAGGCCGGAAGGGTTTTCTGGTGTGTAATTGGCAAGTTGCTGGATGCCCGATCAAGCTGGGCATGACAAGTCTGGCTGGTGGTTTATTAGGGAAGCGAGTGTTGAAGAGTAATCGTTGGACAGCATGGGCTGAAGCCCATCCTACGGGATTACGGGACTGGAAGCTGGAGCTAAGAGTTTATAGCTGAAGTTGAAAGTCGGGAGTTTCAGGAGACGAGAAGGTGTTAACTGGTTATTGGTCCCAAACAAGCATTCGAACAGGATAATTAGTAATGCTATTGTTAACTGGGGAATATGAATTAAGGATTGACGAGAAGAGTCGATTGTCGATTCCTTCGCGGGTGCGTGAGCAGATATCCGAGGAGGAGTGGGGCAGTGGATTTTATCTGGTTTGGGGGGTGAACCGCATATTGAGTTTGTATCCGGAGAAGTATTATCAGCGCATTGCCCTCGCCGTGGCTCCACGGAGGGTGGCCCCGGATGAGTCGTTGGCTTTTGATCGGGTCAACTTCGCACTGGCCGGCAGGATTGATCTGGATCGGCAGGGTCGTGTGCTGTTGGGGGAGAAGATGGTCAGCCGGGCTAAGCTTTCGGAAGAAGTGGCTTTGATAGGTGCCCGGGATCATCTGGAGATCTGGGACCGTCAGCAATGGGAGCGTTATCTGGAGAAGCATATGGAAGCTCACGAACAGATGCTGTTGCAGGCTCGGGAAGAGGCGCTAAAGCGTGAACGAGAGATGGCGGGGCTTTAAAACAAAATTTTGGATTTTGGAAGGAAGAAATTTAGCAATAGTTGTGTGGGTGACAAGTTGTCCACCCTGCAAAGCTCAGGATTTCAGGGAAGAATGATGAGTGGGAGTTGCAATCGGGTCAGAAAATGGGTAAACAGGGCGAAGTTAACGGTCAGAAGATGCAGTTATTGAAGGAATGGAGGCTGTAGATGCTGTGTAAATGTCGAAGCAAAGCCGGCAGGGAAATGGATGTTTTGGAAAATGTTGGTGGTGCCGGTCGGGTAGGGCAATTAGCAGGGGGAGCAATGCGGGCGTTGGTGATGCGTGAGGGGCTGGAGGGAATGCAGGCTCGTCTGGATCGGGTACGCAGTTGGGGCGGGGAATTCAGTAAAATAGATTTCTCACCGGAGCTGAAAGCGATGGCGGCGGGCGGATAAAAGTTTTGAATGTTGAATGTTGGATTTTGAATTAAGAAATTTAGCTACAGGAAGCACACCGGGAATACAGAGAATTTCTTTTTGAAACCGCCGATGGACGCCGATGCACGCTGATTTTTAGAAGTCAGCATGGGCTAAAGCCCATCCTACAGAACTTGGGTTGTAATATTTAGAAACCGCCGATGCACGCGGATGAACGCGGATTTTTGAGAGCCACGAAAAAATATACCCAATTGGGTATAAATGTTTGAGGTGAACCGCGTGGGTAACAAGTTACCCAAGCAATTATATATATGACAGCCGAAATGGCGGGCACGGCCCGCCCTACGGTTGGGAATGAATCAGGAAGAATAATTGGATGAGCAGGAGATAATTCATCGTCCGGTGTTATTGGAAACGCTGGAGGGGTTGCTGGATTTTGGTGGTGGGGCGGTGATTGTTGATGCGACGGTCGGTCAGGGCGGACACGCGGCGACGTTTGCTGGGCGGTTGGGTAAGTCGGGTTGTCTGGTTGGTCTGGATGTTGATCTGGATAATATTGCTGTGGCGACGGGTCGATTGAGCAAAATGAAATGTCGGACCGAACTGGTCCATGAGAATTTCAGCAAGTTGGATGTGGTGCTGGGCGAATTGGGTCTGGAAAAGGTGGACTTGATTCTGGCGGATTTAGGAGTCAATTCGGCGCAGTTGGCTCGATCGGAGCGTGGATTCAGTTTTCAGGAAGATGGTCCGTTGGATATGCGGATGGATGATCGGCTGGAGCAGTCGGCTGCGGAACTGGTGAACCGGCTGGGGGAGAAGGAACTAGCTGATTTGATCTTTAAATACGGTGAGGAGCGTCGAAGTCGTCGAATTGCCCGTTCGATAGTCTGGCACCGTAGCAAGGAGCCGATCGACAGCACGTTTAAGCTGGTGAGGGCGATTGAATCGGCGGTTGGGCCAAGGAGGAAAGGGCCGAGCGGCCGGATTCATCCGGCGACGAGAACCTTTCAGGCATTGCGAATCGCAGTGAATGATGAAATGGGAGCTCTGGAGAAACTGCTGGAAATGGCACCGGGATTATTGCGTGAGGGTGGTCAGTTTGCGGTGATCAGTTTTCACAGCCTGGAAGACCGGCAGGTAAAGCTGAATTTTCGAGAAAACGCGAAAAATGGAATATACGAGTTGCAAACGCGTAAGCCATTGCAGGCGGACCAAGAAGAGCGTGATCAGAACCCGCGGAGCAGGAGCGCTAAATTAAGATTAGCCAAACGTATTTAATAGTCATTCTGATGAATCTGGACGAAGATGCGGTATTGATAAGATAGATTTATAATGACGAATGACGGAAACCAGAATGACGAACCAATGACGAATTTCGAATTCAGAAAAATTAACCATATTAATCGAAAACAGGGAATTGATTCGATAGTTAAAATAAAGAGGTTTTAACTGGACTGGCGCGGTTCGGGATTTGAAGGCGTAAAAGTGCTGAATTTTTTGGAGGCATAACGATGAGCAAGGAAGCTAAGATCGGGTTGCTAATGGGCTTGGTATTTATCGTGGGGATCGGGCTGTTGCTGCGCGGAGTACAGCAGAATTCCAACCAGATGCTGGATGAGGAACTGGCAATCAACAGTGATGTGGTGGCTGGTAGTTCGGCTGCGGTACCGGAGAGCGTGAATTTGCCGGAGGCGGTAAGGCAACTTGATGAGCCGACGGTATCGGCGGCGGGTCGGGGGATTCAGTCGAGAGATAATCCGTCTGGGCCGGTGGAGCAGCCTTGGATAAGATATCCTGATTTGGCAGCGGTGCACACTGGGCCGCCGGAGATGTTGGTTCCTTTGAGTGAACCTGCAACGTATACCAGCCAGGGAGTTCGCTGGGAGCAGGAGCTACCGCGGCCGATGCAATCGCCGGTGGTTGTTGCCCCGCGGGGCGATTTGACTCGGGCGCTGAACAGTCTGACCGAGCCGGTGGTCGGAGTTGATCCGCTAATTAACGCCGCGGCGAATCGGATGAAAACTTATGTGGTTCAGCGGGGCGATAATTTGAGTTCGATAGCTAAAAAATGTTATGGTGCGGTCGAGGGCAACCGCCGCAAGAATATCAAGCTGATATATGAAGCTAATTGTGACAAGCTTCCTTCGATGGATGAGGTTTTTGAAGGTCAGACGCTGAAGATTCCGGCGCTGGCGGGGCAGAGCAGCAGGGCAGTGAGGGCCAACAGCAGTCGAGCGGTTAATAACAGCAGCTCGACCAGTCAGAGAAATGTAACGCGGGTTTACGTGGTGTGTGAGTATGACAGTCTGTGGGGCATAGCTGCGGAGAAGCTGGGCAGCAGTGTGCGATACAAGGAAATTGCCCAGCTGAACAATATGAAAGATGAGGATCGGCTGCTGGTGGGTGACAAGTTGAAGCTGCCGGCGAAATAACGATTTTTTTATTAGTGTTGACGGCAACCAAGATGAAACCGCCGATAGACGCTGATTATTTCGCCCCTTCAGGGCAGCTTTTCCCCTCCTGGCGGAGGGGGCTTTTTGGTGGAAGTTAGTTTTTTATGTGAACGGCTATAAGAAATGATAGATGTAAAGCGATTTGGTTATCTGTTGGTTCTGGCATTGGTGATTGGTTTGGGGTTGGTGTTTTTGCGTACCAGTCACAAGCAGACGATTAATGAGGTTACCGGATTGACCGAGCAGGCGAAGCAGTTGCGTCAGGTGCTTTACGAGCAGCAGGCGGAGATAAGTTTCAAGATGCAAAGGCCCGACTGGGTTCGTCCGAGAGTTGATGAGTTGCAGCTGCCGTTGTGTTTTGAAGGGCAGCGACCGGGGCCTGAGAATGATGGGCAGACAGTGGCGAGCTATTAAGTTAATGACGAATTACGAAACCAGAATGACGAATCAATGACGAATAACGAATAACGAAGGGCACGAAGAAAGTCTGAAAGTTGAATCAATTTGCCTTTGGCGGGCGAGATATCAGATGATTTTGGGCAGGTTCCGGCTAAAAGCGGGGATGGTTGCTAAGTCAACAAGCGTAAAGAATGATTGTTAATGGAAGTTAATCGGCGTAATTTGTGGTGGGGGCGGATATTTCTGGGGGTGATGGTGTTGGTGTTGTTGGGGGTGGCGGGGTGGTGTTATTATCTGCAGAAGTATCAGGCGGAGGTTCACCGGGAAAAAGTTCGGCTTCAGCAATTGAAAATTATTCCGCAGACGGCCCGTCGGGGTGCGATTGTGGATCGGGAGGGGCGGCTGCTGGCGGTTAGCTGTCGAAGCAGCAGTGTGTGGGTGGATCCATCGTTGATAAGGGATGCCGAAGGTGCGGCGGGGGAGTTGGCGAAGTTGCTGGGGCTGAAGAAAGCTGAGCTAGCTGAGCAGATTCGCGGGCGTCGGACTAAGAAATTTATGTGGGTTAAGCGATTTGTCAGCGAGGCCCAGGCGGAGGCGGTGAGGGGGCTGAAATGCGGCTGGGCGGGGATCCAGGGTGAGTATGAACGTCAATATCCGATGGGGAATTCGGCGGCGCATGTTTTGGGATTTACGGATATAGACGGGAGGGGGCTGGAAGGAATAGAAGCGGCCTGTGAGGAATATCTGGCTCAAGAGCCTGGTCAGTGGCGGCTGCGGAGTGATGCGATGCGGCGGCCGATCGGTTCGCAGGGTGAATGTGTTGATGGTCGGGACGGGAAGAATGTGGTGCTGACGGTTGATACGGTTATCCAGAAGACCGTGGAAAAACAGCTGGAATTGACGGTGAAGAAGTTTCGTGCTGAGTCGGCGGTTGGAATTGTGATGGATCCGAGAAGCGGTGAAATTCTGGCGATGGCGAACTATCCGAGTTTTGAGCCGGGGCAGGCGCGGCAGGTTGATTCGGCGTTGCGGCGTAACCGGGTGCTGACAGATCCGGTGGAGCCGGGCAGCACGTTTAAGCCATTTACGGTGGCGTCGGCTTTGGAGGGTGGGTATGTGAGAGTGAATCAGGAGATTTTCTGTCACAACGGTTATTATGCGGGCAGGGGATTCGGAGTTATTCGAGAATATGACGGGCACGGGTACGGCAATTTGAGCGTGGCGGATGTTATCGCGCGGTCGAGCAATATCGGTTCGGCGAAGATTGCTCAGAAGATGGGCAAGAAATATTTCTTTTCGATGATCGAGAAGTTCGGGTTCGGGAAAAAAACCGGTGTCGATTTGCCGGGTGAAGGGGGAGGAATTCTGATGCCGTTGGCGCAGTGGAAGTGGGGACAGTACGCTTTGACGAGGGCGAGCTACGGGCAGGGGCCGATCGTGGTTACGCCGTTGCAGTTGATTCGGGGTTTTTGCTGTTTGTCCAACGGCGGCAGGTTGATAACGCCCAGGATTATTCGAGGGGTGCTGGATGTTGACGGGGCGGTGTTGGAGAATTTTGTTGAAGCTGATTCGATTGAAGGTGCACCGTCGGTAATTTCCGAAGGGGTGTCGCGGCAGATGGTGACGAAGGTGCTTAAAGGTGTGGTCGATCGGCTCGGCGGCTCGGCGCATAACGCTTACCTGGAGGGTTACCAGGTTTACGGTAAGACCGGTACGGCGAATGTGCCAAAAAAGGACGGGCGGGGTTACGAAGAGAATAAGTATATCAGTTCGTTTATTGCGGGGGCGCCGGCGGCTGATCCTCGGATATGTGTGCTGGTGATGGTTCGCTGTCCGGACCGTTCGCTGGGGCTGGGGTACACGGGCGGGAAGGTGGCGGCACCGGCGGTGCGTGAGATTATTCGGGATTCGGTGGAATACCTGGGGGTCGAGAAAATTATCGAAAATGAGTCGGGCGATCGGAATATTGCTCGGCGATAGGTGATCAGGCAGGGGGTGAATTGTCGAATATTTTTGTTGCCCGCTGTAAATTGCCGAAAATAATGGCTTTGCAGCGGGAAAAGATTGTTGGCAAAGGATTGTGGTGGGGTTATAATGACAACGATATTGTGCTCAGGGAAGGGCGCAGATAAGAAATTTGCTCCTGCAAAGCTTGTTTGGGCGGCGAAAACGCCGAGTCCTTTGTTTTATGGTTTTTGTGAGAGTGGATTAGAACCTCAAATTCCGGGTCGGCCTATGGACGCAGCAGACCTCAGAGCCTTTGTTAATTCTGTGTGTAACGGTGTTTGTGGCGGTGCGCCTGTTGCGGCGGTTTGTGCACATCAAGATTTTGGGGGAAATTCTGACGAAACAAATGGACTGGTTGGTGATGAGTTAGCAGGGCTGATTCAATCTGACAGTCGCAAGGTTGGGGCTGGTGGAGTTTTTGTGGCGGTGCGGGGTGTGAAAGTGGATGGGCACGATTTTGTTGGGCAAGCGGTTGAGCGCGGCGCGGCGGTGATTGTGGCGGAGGAATCGGTAAGTTTGCCGAGTGATGTTACGTTGGTGCGGGTGGCGGACAGCGCTGAAGCATTGGGGCGGTTGGCGCATGCGGCGTGGGGGCGGCCGACGGATGGGATGACGGTTTTGGGGGTGACCGGGACCAACGGCAAGACGACGGTGGCGTATCTGGTGCGGTCGATTCTGGAAAATGCCGGGGTGAATTGCGGCCTGGTGGGGACGGTGGAATATCAACTCGGTAAGGGGCAGGTGGTCAAGGCGGCGAATACGACTCCGGATGCTTTGGCGCTGGCGGAGATGATGGCGGCGATGCGGGAAAATCAGCAGCGGGCGGTGGTGATGGAGTGTTCAAGTCACGGTCTGGATCAGCGGCGGACGGCGGGGATTAATTTTTCGGCGGCGGCGTTTACGAATCTGACCGGCGACCACATGGATTATCACGGCAGTAGCGAAGAATACCTCAAGGCCAAGATGCGACTGTTTGAAAGTTTGTCGGATTCGGCGGCGGCGATTTTGAACGCGGATGATCCGGCGGGTGATTTGATAGCTGAGCGCGCCGGTTCGAAAGTTTGGCGTTACAGTCTGCTGGACAAAAAGGCGGACATCACGGCGGGGAATCTGGAGATGGGTATTCGGGGATCGAAGTTTGAGTTAACGGTTCATGGTGAAACGGTTGTGGTGCGGACGGGGTTGATTGGCGAGCACAACGTCAGTAATTGTCTGGCGGGTGCGGGATTGGCGTTTGCGGCGGGGCGGTCGCTGGGGGAAATTGCGGTGGGGATTGATGCATTGAAGGTGGTGCCGGGGCGATTGGAACGGATTGGCGATGATGCGTCGGTAACGGTGCTGGTGGATTATGCGCACACGGACGACGCATTGGAACATGCATTGTCAACGGTTCGTCGACTGGCGACGGGGCGGGTGATTGTGGTGTTTGGGTGCGGCGGGGACCGGGATCGCAGCAAGCGGCCGCGGATGGCGAAAGTGGCGGCGCGGCGGGCGGATGTGGTTCTGGTGACCAATGACAACCCCCGCACGGAAGATTCCGAGCAGATTTTTGCTGACATTCGTGAGGGTTTTGGGGCGGACGAGCTGAGCAGGGTTACCGAGATTCCGGACCGTCGAGAGGCAATCGAGAGGGCGCTGGTTAATGCGGGGCTGGAGGATGTTGTGTTGATAGCGGGTAAGGGGCACGAGGATTATCAGCTGGTGGGGGATAAAGTGCTGGATTTTGATGATCGCCGGGTGGCGCGGGAATTACTTTTAAAGAAATGACGAATTACGAAATTTAAGAAATTATGCCACAGAGTTCACAGAGGACACAGAGAGTTTTAGGCGGAATATCAGGATTGGAAAGATTTTGAGTTTTTGATCCCCGATCGGGGTCGAGGACAAGCTTTGGGTTTTGAATGCAAGAAGATGGCGGGCACGGCCCGCCCTACAAGGCGAAATTGTACAGATTGGTCGGTGTGAAGGCGGAATATGAAAGCTTTACTGATTGATGAGATTAAGAACGCGGTTCGGGGTACTCTGAAAACCGTTTTGCGCAAGGGATTGGTTACGGGTGTGACCACGGATTCCCGCCAGGTTACCGGCCAGGACATGTTTATCGCTTTGCGCGGGCCGAACTATGACGGGCACGATTACATTGAGCAGGCGGTGAAGGCGGGTGCTGTGGCGATACTGGTGGATCGGAACATTCCGCTTTCCGAATCGGTGCAGGAAAAGGTCTGCGTTATCAAGGTGGACGACAGCCTGGAAGCCTTGGGGAGATTGGCCCGATTCTATCGTCGGAATCTGCTCAAGAGTGTTCGGTTGATTGCGGTAACCGGCAGCAACGGCAAGACCACCACGCGCGAAATGATTTATCACGTGCTGAGTAAGCACAAGAAAGGTCATCGTTCTCCGAAAAATTTTAATAATAACATCGGTGTTCCAATAACAGTTCTGGGAATTGAACCGGACCACGAATTTGCGGTGGTGGAAATCGCCAGCAACGCCCCCGGTGAGATTGCTCCTTTGTCGCGGATAGCTGAGCCGGACATTGCGGTGATCACGCACATCGGCCCGAGTCATCTGGAGGGGCTCAAGGATATTGAAGGGGTCAGTGTCGAGAAGGTTTCGATCGTGGCTGGTCTGAAAGAGCACGGGATAATGATCTGCGGCATCGACCATCAGCCCACCCTGGATCGGGTTCGGGCGCTGGGTGTTAATGCGATAACTTTTGGTCTGGATGAATCGGCCCAGGTCTGTGCCAGTAATCTTCGGCATGAAGACGGTCATTTGTGTTTTGAAACCAACGACCGGTTT
>DAOWAK010000122.1 GCA_030634605.1 Sedimentisphaerales bacterium | reverse complement strand
CGGTTGTGGTGAGCGGTCTGAAGTGCATCATGATATGATTTGGAGTGAGCCGGTTGCGGATCGGGAGTACTCGGCGAAGCAGACCTACAGCGGGAAGGTGATCAAGCCTAATGCGCGGTCGTTGCCGCGGACGGTGCAGACGCTTTGTCCGGAATGCTCGGCGGTGATCGTGGGGCGATATTTTATTGAGAATCATGCGGTGATGATTGAGAAGAGTTGTCCGGAGCATGGTTATTATCGGGATATTATTAACCGGGACGTGCCGTTGTATCACAAGTCGGCGCAGTGGAGTTTTGGAGAATTGGCGGGGGTGTGCAATCCGGCGAACGCGGGGGAGAATCTGTGTCCGACGGACTGCGGGCTTTGCGGGAAGCATCAGTCGTGCGCGTGTTTGGCGAATATCGATTTGACGAATCGGTGCAATTTGAAGTGTCCGGTGTGTTTTGCCAATTCGAACGCGGCGGGTTATGTTTATGAGCCGACGTTCGAGCAGATTGTGGGGATGCTCCAGGCGTTGCGTGATATGCGTCCGACGCCGGCGACGGCGGTGCAGTTCAGCGGGGGCGAGCCGACGATCCATCCGCGATTTTTGGAGGTGGTTTCGGAGGCGGCGCGGATGGGCTTTTCGAATATTCAGATTGCGACGAACGGGTTGCTGATGGCGGATTATGAATTTGCGCGGCAGGCGGCTGAGGCGGGTTTACATACGCTGTATCTGCAATTTGACGGGATAGGCGGGGAGATTTATCGTAAGCTGCGGGGGCGGGACATCTGGAATGAGAAGCTGGCGGCGATAGAAAATTGTCGGCGGACGGGGATGAAGGTTTGTCTGGTGCCGACGATAATCCGGACGGTTAATGACGATCAGGTGGGGGCGATTTTTAAATTTGCGGTGGATAATGTGGATGTTATCAGCGGGATAAGTTATCAGCCGGTGAGCTTTACGGGTCGGATCGATCCGGAGCGTCGTTTGGAGCAGCGTTATACGCTGGGGGATTTGGCCAAGGATATTGCCGCGGCCAGCGGGGCGGTGGTGGAGCGGGATTTTTATCCGTTGTCGATAGTAACGCCGTTAGCTCGGTTTATGGAAGCGGTAACGGGTAATCCGAAGATTACGCCCAGCAGCCATACAGATTGTGCGTTGGGGAGTTATTTTTTTATATCGCCGGACAAGCAGGTTTATCCGTTTCCGCAGGTGCTGGATGTGGAGGCGATGTTCAGCGGGATGAACCGCTGGGCACACAAACTGGCGGCGCGCGGCGGTAAGATTTCGTTTTTTGACAAGCTGCGTTTGAACAAGTTTTTTAAGTCGGTGTTTCGCAAGGATCAGGCGCCACCGGATTTGAATGCAAAGAAGTTTGTGGGTGCTTTGCAGGGGATGGTGGATAAAAGTAAGGGTCGCGGTGGGGCGGGGTCGGGTAACTATCGCACGTTGATGGCGGCGGGGATGCATTTTCAGGATCGGTATAATTATGATGTGGAGCGGACCAAGCGGTGCGTGATTTTGTATTCGACGCCGGCGGGGCTGTTTCCGTTTTGCAGTTACAACTGCGGGCCGGTTTATCGTGATTTAGTGGAGAAGATGTACGCCCGTGGAGAGAAGTGATTGGTCCGGAGCGATTTTAAAAATCATTTCTGCCTTGCTCTGTTGCGAGATGTGATTATCCTGTCATTATGAATTTTGTGAATGATTATCCGTTGATACTGGCTTCTGGTTCGCCGCGGCGGCAGCAGTTGCTGCGCGATGGGGGCTATGAATTTGAGGTGGTTGAGCCTCGTTATGAAGAGCCGGAGTTGCCGAGCGGTTCGGTTTTGCCGACGGCCTGGGCTGAGGCGCTGGCGTATTACAAGGCGCGCGGGGTGGCTTATGATCGTTCGGAGGCGGTGGTTATCGGGGCGGATACGATTGTGGTTAACGGCGGGCAGATAATCGGTAAGCCTCGGGATGAGGAGCACGCGCGGGAGATTTTAACGAATCAGTTTGTCGGGCGGAATGAAGTGATTACCGGGTTGGCGGTAATTTTGCCGGGGCAACGGGGCAGGATAATTACGCATGTTCAAACAGTGCTGATGATGCGGGCGATGACGGGGCAGGAGCTAGGGGATTATCTGGCGGCGGGGACGTGGCAGGGCAAGGCGGGGGCTTATGCGTATCAGGAGGGTGGGGATAATTTTGTGGAATCAATAGAGGGCAGTGAGTCGAATGTGGTGGGGCTGCCGATGGAGAAGTTGGGTGAGATATTTGGATTAATAAGCAAATGGCACGATCAAAAGTAAGCGTTAATGGTTTAGGTTTACCATGCTTTCAATGACGAATTACGAAACCAAAATGACGAATCAATGACGAATAACGAATGACGACACGGGGTGGGGAGTCAGATATGAAAAACCGAAGCAATCTTAAATTCCAGATCAGGTCGGGGGCAAGCCTTGGCGGAAGACAGATTTTCAGTGAACGGTTAAGGCAAGTGTGGTTGCGGTTGGTGGTGTCGGTTGTTATGTTGGGATTGTTGTTGGCGTCGGGTTGTAAGAATGACGAGGGGGAGAAGCGACGGCGAGTGGTTTCCGGGGCGGGGGCGGTGAAGCAGTTGCCGACGGAAGAGATTGAGTTGGGTGGTGAAGTTTTTCGGGTGGAGTTGGCGTTTACGCAGAAAAGTCGTGAGCGGGGGTTGATGTTTCGCCGGGAGCTGGCGAGCGATGCAGGGATGTTGTTTATTTATTCTCGGGAGCAATATTGCAGCTTCTGGATGAAAAACACTCTTATTGATCTGGATATTTTGTTTATTCGGGCTGACGGGACGGTGGTGAATACGGCAGCGATGAAGGCGCCGCAGCCGGGGCAGCGACCGGGGAGTTATCCGAGCAAGGGGGCGGTGAAGTATTGTCTGGAGCTAAATGCCGGGACGGTAGAGCGGCTGGGGATTAAGGCAGGGGATCGGGTGGAGTTGGGCGAGCGTATCAGAAGGATTATGGCTGAGCCGGAATGATTCGATGGAAAGTTGATGTGTCACTAATCCGGTGACGGATTAATTTTCGGATTCTGGTTCGGATTCGATTTGCAGGCCGACGATGGTTACGTCGTCGCGGGGGTGAAGGGAGCCTTCTTCGCGGTTGATGATGTTGAGGAGTTTGTCGCACATGTCCTTGATATCGAGATAGCCGAGGTCGTCGAATTCCTGTCGGAAGCGAAGCGGCTGGTCGGGTCCGGGGTTAACGAAAGCAACTTCGACACCGTCGCTGTAGAGCAACAGTTTGTCGCCGAGGTGCAGCTGAACGATTTCGGTGGTGTAGGTTTGTTCGGGGAAGACGCCGAGCAGGGAGCCGCCGACGTCGATTTCGGAGTTTTGGCCGGCTTTGTTGATGAGCATGGGGGCGGGATGTCCGGCGCTGGCCAGGCGGAGTCGGAGGGTGCTAGTGTTGAGCAGTCCGTAGCAGCAAGTGGCGAACTGGAAGTTGCTCAGGTTTTGTCCGACCATGTCAGCGTTGAGTTGTTTGAGGGTTTCGCCGGGCTCGATGAGTGTGTAGCTGTGGCCTTCGATGCGTTTGGTTACGATGGCGCGTTTGATGAACATGGTGAGCAGTGCGGCAGGCATGCCGTGTCCGACGGCGTCGGCGATGTAGAAGCCGATGTGGTTTTCGTCGAGGCGCATGACGTCGTAAATGTCACCGCTGACCCAGGTGGCGGGTCGGAAGATGTTGGCGAATTTTATGCCGGGGATTTTGGGCATTTCACTGGGCAGGAAATCGCGTTGGAGTCTGGAGGCGAGTTGCATTTCTTCGTTGACCTGGGAGAAGTAGTTGTTAAGGGGCTGGCTGACCATGCGTAGTCGGTCAACTTCCTCGGAGAGTTTTTTTATGGTGGGTTGGATCTGCATCAGGGTAGCCAGTCGAGCGGCGATGACTGAGACAGATTCGGTTTGAGTTACAATGGAGAATCGCTCAGGGTTAAGGTTTCGGGCAATATTCTGAATATTTATGTTCTGGTTTTCCTGTTCGGCGATCACCAGAGTGCAGAGTGGTTGGCTTTCCAAAGTGTGGGTAAGGTCAATAACGCGTTGGCAGTCTGAATCGATCAGGTCGTTGAGTACCAGGACAGCGGCGGTAATTTTTTGGGCTTTTTGGGCGGTATCGATGGCCTGGTCCATTTGACAGGTGAGTTTTTCGATATTTAGCTCTTGGGCGGCCTGGAGGAGGTTTTCGGGGAGGTTTTCGGGTCCTATAATCAGAATACGCGGCTTTTGATTGGCTGAGGTGATTTTTTTGCCTAGCTGTGTACTGGTAGCTTGCATGTAATCATTTTCGACTTTAGAGAAGGTGAGCTTTAGAAGCATATCAGCATTACTCTTGCTTAATTTTTTTTGAGCAAGAGTAGATAGTTGAATAGTAGAGCAGGTGAGCAGTAGGAAGTAAGATTTTGTCGGGTTTTGAGTGGGTAATTGTAACTTTTTTGTTTTTAGTAGTTTAGGAGCATTGTGGTTTTAAGAATATTTGTATTGGATGATGGTTGTGAGGTGATAATTTACAGTTCACAGGGATTAAGAGCCTGTGAGTTATTTAAAAAAAAACGCATATCCTTATTTTACAAGGACTAAGGAAATATTGTGGAAAATGTTAAAAAACCCGATTGACACTACCAGATGTAGTGGTTTAGGATGGGGCTGTGTTAGTTGAAAGTGTTGAGAAGAAGAGGTGGCTATAAGTAACCTTGGGCGAGAGTAGCTGGATTGTTTTATACCGATCACAAATAAAAACACCATGTTGCTCAATTTGTAAATCTAAATCTGACAGCCCTTTAGGAAAGGCCCTGCCAGGCATTATGATACCCATTGGGTATATATTAGCCGGGGAGAGTTTTGGGTTTCATGGGTAGCTGCTCTGTGCTCATCGGATTTTTTTGGTTTTTAACCAACCCATCGGTCGGGTAGAATCTTGTTGAGGTTCTCCCTCCGACGTAAGATTTCAAGAGTTTGGAAAAAGGTTTTAATTTTGTGCGCATGTTCTACGCGCATAATCAAAATAAATACAATTTAATATTTTGTCCGTAGAATTTATACCGGAAGGAGACCTATTATGCCGTCCAGCGCCACGGATTCGGCCGACAGAAACAAGCGTAACAGCACTGAAAAAGCGGTTAAGCAAGATTCAGGGAAGACAGGTAAGACCAGCAATCGTGCGATTGAAGTTGAGAGGCATTTCAGCAGCGCGGAAGTTCATCCATTTGATCAGCTCAAGTGGGAGAACCGAACTGCTACGATAACCGACGAGAACGGCGAGGTTGTTTTTGAACAGAACGACGTTGAAGTTCCGAAGAATTTTTCTCAGTTGGCTACCAAGGTGGTGGTGAGTAAGTATTTTTACGGCG